>NZ_JAMYLQ010000004.1:0-264966 GCF_040318115.1 Mesorhizobium sp. M1312
GTAGCTGCCCAGCCCCGGATGTGCGCGGCCCGGTCGGTGACGTTCCTTTTGGTATTGGCCGGCTTCTGAATAGGGGGTTAGCTGTTTTTGGGGGTGGGGGGGCGGTGTAACCGCGCGGCGCCCTTCGTGTATCGGAACCCCAATGTTTCGGGGCAGCGCCTGCGCGGCGGCAGCCCGAGGCGCGTCGCACGCACGATAATGAGGATCAGATGACGGTGAAGCCCCTCTACCGACGTGTCTTGCTGAAAGCGTCGGGCGAAGCGCTGATGGGTGAACAGCATTTCGGCATCGACGTGTCGGTAGTCGATCGCATCGCCGCCGACATTGCCGAGGCCCGCACCCTGGGCATCGAGGTCGGCGTCGTCATCGGCGGCGGCAACATCTTTCGCGGCGTGGCGGTTGCGTCCAAGGGCGGAGATCGCGTCACCGGCGACCACATGGGCATGCTCGCCACCGTCATCAACTCGCTGGCGCTGCGCACTTCGCTGAACAAGATCGGCGTCGACGCGGTGGTGCTGTCGGCAATCGCCATGCCTGAGCTTTGCGAGAGCTTTTCGCAGCGCCAGGCGACCGCCTACATGAACCAGGGCAAGGTCGTCATCTTCGCCGGCGGCACCGGCAATCCGTTCTTCACCACCGATTCGGCCGCGGCGCTGCGCGCGGCGGAAATCGGCGCCGACGCGCTGTTCAAGGGCACCCAGGTCGATGGCGTCTATTCGGCCGATCCCAAGAAGGACCCGAATGCAACACGTTTCGAGCGCATCAGCCATGGCGAAGTCATAAAACGCGGTCTTTCGATCATGGATACGGCGGCGATTGCACTTGCGCGCGAAAACAACATTCCGATAATCGTCTATTCGATCCACGAGAAGGGTGGTTTCGGTGATATTCTGAGGGGCGGCGGCCGTTGCACGGTCGTCACGGACGACTGATCGGAGCCCGATCCCCAACCGAAGGTTTCCGCGCAAGCGAAAAGCGGGAACGGGTATTCGGATTGAGGCTTGAATACGGGTTACCCTGAAGTGAACCCGGCTAACGGGTCGAGGAGACGATGATGAGTGGCGAATACGATGATCTCAAACGGCGCATGGACGGGGCGATCGCTGCGTTCAAGCACGATCTGGCTTCGCTGCGGACCGGCCGCGCTTCGAGCAACCTGCTCGACGCGATCCAGGTGCAGGCCTACGGCACCACCATGCCGATCAACCAGGTAGCAAACGTGTCGGTGCCGGAGCCGCGCATGATTTCGGTTTCGGTCTGGGACAACTCGATGGTCGGCGCCGTCGATCGCGCCATCCGTGAATCCAATCTCGGCTTCAATCCGATCGTCGACGGCACCAATCTCAGAATTCCGCTGCCCGAACTCAACGAACAGCGCCGCAAGGAACTGGTCAAGATCTCGCATGGTTATGCCGAGAATGCGCGCATTGCTGTGCGCCACGTGCGCCGGGACGGCATGGAGTTTCTCAAAAAGGCGGAAAAGGACGGCGATATCAGCGAGGACGATCATCGCAAGCGGTCCGACCAGGTCCAAAAGCTCACCGACGAGATGATCGGCACCATCGACCATCTGCTTTCCGATAAGGAAGCAGAAATCATGCAGGTTTAAGGGGTAGGTGACCGACCCGAAAGCGAGACTATGACAAGCCCTGCGCATGTCGCGATCATCATGGACGGAAACGGACGCTGGGCCAAGGCGCGCGGCCTGCCACGGCTTGCCGGCCATCGTGCCGGCGTCGAGGCGCTGCGCAACACCGTGCGCGCCGCTCCTGGCCTCGGCATCTCGTTCCTGACCGTCTACGCCTTCTCGTCGGAAAACTGGTCGCGGCCGAAGTCCGAAGTCAGCGACCTGATGGGCCTCTTGAAAATCTTCATCCGCCGCGATCTCGCCGAGCTTCACCAAAACGGCGTGCGGGTCAGGATCATCGGCGACAGGGCAGGGCTGCAACCTGACATCAGGACCCTGCTTGAAGAGGCCGAAGCGCTCACCGCCCGCAATGACGCGCTGACCTTGGTCATCGCCTTCAATTATGGCGGACGCGACGAGATCGTGCGCACGGCGCGCAAGCTTGCCTCGGCAGTGGCGCGCGGCGAGCTCGACAGCGAGGCGATCACGGCCGAATCCTTTGCCGGCTCTCTCGATACCCAGGGTATTCCAGATCCGGAACTGGTCATCCGCACCAGCGGCGAGCTCAGGCTGTCAAATTTCCTTCTGTGGCAAGCGGCTTATAGCGAGCTTGTCTTCCTGCCTTGCTACTGGCCCGATTTCAGCCGCGAGCATTTGGCCGACGCATTGCGCGACTTTGCCAGTCGCGAGCGCCGTTTCGGCGGCCTGGGCGCTCAAGACGTCCCCGTGACGGCCAAGGGATGAGCAACCTCCAGCTTCGCGTTATTTCTGCCGTCGTGCTTGCGGTCGTCACACTCGGCCTGACCTGGCTCGGCGGAGTGCCCTTCCGGTTGCTTTGCGCCGCCATGACGATCCTGATCTTTTACGAATGGACGCGGATGTGCCGCCCGGTCGCCGCCACGGGTCTTGGTTTGCTGCCGGAAGCGCTGCTTCTGATTTTCGTCGGCGCCTTGGTCGCCGGCCTGCCGGCGTACTGGCTGCTGCTTCTTGTGGCAGTGATGGTCGTTGTCACCGTGGTCGTGGGTTCGATGCGCCAGACTTCGATGCATCAAACGGGACAGTGGGACGCGTCCGGCCTTGCCTATGCCGGCATTTCCGGCCTGTCACTTGCTCTTTTGCGTGACGGCGACCATCCCGGCCTCGTCGCCATTCTGTTCCTGTTCGCGGTGGTTTGGGCGACTGACATAGCAGCCTATTTCGTCGGCCGCGCTGTCGGCGGTCCGAAGTTGGCGCCGTCGATCTCGCCAGGCAAGACGCAGAGCGGGGCACTCGGCGGTGCCGTCGGCGGCGTGGTTGCCGGGCTGCTTCTGGCCGCCGCGGCCGGAGCCGGCAATCTCGCAATGCTCGGCGTCGTTGCACTCGTGCTTTCGCTCGTCTCGCAGGCCGGCGACCTTTTCGAATCGTGGGTGAAGCGCCGCCACAACCGCAAGGATTCGGGCACGCTCATACCGGGCCATGGCGGCGTCATGGACCGGGTCGACGGGCTTGTCGCGGCGGCTTTCGCCCTGTACGTCATCGGCTGGATTTCGGCGACCGCCGACCATCCGGCACAGGGGCTGTTTCCAGCTTGATCGGCATTGATTCCTGGCCTGGCTTCTTGACCTGCGCAGGATGCGCCATGGATTCGCCTGGATTGATGCCACAGTCGCGGTACGACCGTGCTGCGGACGAATCTTGAGGACATGAGTTGAACGAGATTCTTCACGCGGTTTTCAGCACGGAAGGCTTTGTCCTCGGCACGCTGGTGCCGTTCCTGTTCGTGCTGACCGTAGTCGTGTTTGTCCACGAGATGGGCCACTACCTCGTCGGCCGCTGGTGCGGCATCGGCGTGAAAGTCTTTTCGATCGGCTTCGGCCCGGAACTCTTCGGTTTCAATGACAGCCATGGCACGCGCTGGAAACTCTGCGCCATTCCACTCGGCGGCTACGTCAAATTCGTCGGCGACATGAACGCCACCTCGAGCCAACCCAGTTCGGAGGAGATCGAAACGCTGACCGATGCCGAGCGCAAGATTGCGTTTCACACGCAGCCGGTCTGGAAGCGCGCGGCGACTGTGGTGGCCGGCCCGCTGTTCAATTTCCTGCTGACGATCGCCGTCTTCGCGGTGCTGTTTACCGCCTATGGCCGCCCTGTGATGGAGCCGATGGTGGCTGAAGTCACCGCCGGCAGTCCGGCGGCACAGGCCGGCATCCTGCCCGGTGACCGATTCGTCAGCGTCGACGGCAGCAAGGTCCAGACATTCGCCGACGTCCAGCGCCGGGTCTCGGGCCGCGGCGGC
Source organism: Mesorhizobium sp. M1312 (assembly GCF_040318115.1). Classification (NCBI taxonomy): domain Bacteria; kingdom Pseudomonadati; phylum Pseudomonadota; class Alphaproteobacteria; order Hyphomicrobiales; family Phyllobacteriaceae; genus Mesorhizobium; species Mesorhizobium sp. M1312. Next base: position 3,906 of record NZ_JAMYLQ010000004.1, read on the forward strand.
GACGCCATCACCTTTGTCATGCTGCGCGACGGCAAAGAGATCACCGTCACGGCGACGCCGCGATTGATGGAACAGGAAGACGCACTGGGCAACAAGGTCAAGGTGGCCGTGATCGGCGTCGTCAACAACCAGGAATTCGGCCAACCCCGCCTGATCACCTACAGCCCGGCTGGCGCACTGGCTGCCGCGGTCGAGGAAACCGGCCACATCATCCAGGGTACCGGCCAGTTCCTGCAGCGTTTCGTCGTCGGTCGCGAAGACAAATGCCAGCTGGGCGGCCCAATCAAGATCGCAAAGATGTCGGGGCAGGCGGCAAAACTGGGCTTCGACTGGCTTGTGCAACTTGTTGCGCTGCTGTCGGTCGGGATCGGTATTCTCAACCTTTTGCCGATTCCCCCCCTCGACGGCGGGCATCTCCTGTTCTACGGCGTGGAGGCCGTCATTCGGCGACCAGTGTCGGAACGAATGATGGAGATGGGTTTCAGGGCCGGCCTGCTTCTCGTCTTGGGCTTCATGGGGTTCGTTTTCTGGAACGACCTGTTTGGGTGCTGAAATCATGAAGAAATTTGGCTTCGGCACAGCCAATGTTGAGACGCCGTTTACCATGCATTGGGATATGCGTGACGCGAAAGCCACGCAACAGGGTTAAGTAAATACAAATTAACCAGGAGCCTTGCGTGTAGGGAAAATCCGGTTAATACGGTAGGGGAAATTACCGCACGTCCGGTTTTCTCGCCGTGGGGACTTCGAGAAAAGGTACAAAAGCCCGATGAAGGCAGCATCCAAGTTTCTGAGCGCCGCGTCCGCGGTGGCCCTGTCCGCCGCCCTGGTCGTACCAGGTGCGCTCGCAGTGCAGTTCGTTGCCACATCGGCGGCCGAGGCCGCTGTTGTTTCAAGAATTGAAGTCAGTGGCAATCAGCGTGTCGACGCCGACACGATCCGCAACTACGTCACGATCAAGCCCGGCAAGGCCTTTTCCAGCTCCGATATCGACGAGGCGGTCAAGGCGCTGTTCGGCACCGGGTTGTTCTCGGACGTCCAGATCAACCAGGTCGGTTCGTCGCTGGTCATCAAGGTTTCCGAATATCAGGTCGTGAACCAGGTGCTGTTCCAGGGCAACAAGAAGCTCAAGGACAACGCCCTTGCGGCCGCGGTCCAGTTGAAGCCGCGTGGAACGTTTTCGCAGCAGGCGCTCGATGCCGATATCGAGGCGGTCAAGGCCGCCTACAGGCGTATCGGCCGCGACGACGCCGCCGTGACCACCCAGATCATGGATCTCGGCGACAACCGCGTGAACGTGGTGTTCAACATCAACGAAGGCGGCCGCACGCAGATTGCCGCGATCAATTTCGTCGGCAACAGCGCCTACTCGAGCCGTCGCCTGTCCGACGTCATCTCTACCAAGCGCTCGTCCATCCTTTCGTTCGTGCTGCGCGACGACGTCTATGACGAAGACAAGCTGCGCGCCGACCAGGAGCTGCTGCGCCGTTTCTATTACAATCACGGCTATGCCGACTTCCAGGTTATTTCCGCGGTCGGCGAACTCGACGAAACCACCAACAAGTACACAGTGACCATCACCGTGCAGGAGGGCGATCGCTACACCTTCGGCGACGTCAGCGTCGAGAGCACGATTCCCGAGGTCGACGCTGCATCGCTGCAGTCGGTGGTCGAAACCCACAAGGGCGACGTCTACAACGCTGAGAACGTCGAAGACACCATCATTGCGTTGACCGAGAGGGTCGCCGGTTCCGGCTATCCCTTCGCCCAGGTGACGCCGCGCGGCGATCGCAATTTCGAGAACCACACCATTTCAGTGGTCTATACGATCGACCAGGGCACCAAGGCCTATGTCGAGCGCATCGAGATACGCGGCAACGACCGGACACGCGACTATGTCATTCGCCGCGAATTCGACGTGAGTGAGGGCGATGCCTTCAACCAGGTTCTCATCCAGCGGGCGAAGAAACGGCTGGAAGCGCTCGATTATTTTGAAAAAGTCGAGGTTTCGACCGTGCCCGGCTCTGAGCCAGATCAGGTGGTGCTCGTGGTCGACGTGGTTGAGAAATCGACCGGCGAGTTCTCGGTCGGCGCCGGCTATTCGACCGGCGGCGACACGTCAGGCCCATCCGTCGAAGGATCGATCACCGAGCGCAACTTCCTCGGACGCGGTCAGTTCATCAAGCTATCGGCGGGCGGCGGCAAGAATTCGCGCGACTACAGCTTCTCCTTCACCGAGCCCTATTTCCTCGGGCGGCGTATCGCTGCCGGTTTCGATGTTTTCCATCGGACCAGGGAATACGACGACTACCAGAGCGAGACGACAGGCGCGACAGTGCGGTTCGGCCTGCCGATCACCGACGACATCTCGACGCAGCTGGCGTACAATATCTCGCAGGAGAAGTATGAGCTCGACGATGGCTGCGATCCCAACGCCGGGTGCGAGGTTTCTACGGCTATCCTAAACGGCATTGAGGAAAGCCCGTGGCTCAAGTCGTCGGTCAGCCTCGGCCTGGTCTACAACACCATCGACGACATGAAGAGCCCGCATGAAGGCATCTTCGCCAATGTCACCACGGAATTCGCCGGCCTTGGCGGCGACGCCAAATTCGTCAAGGTGACAGCGCGTGGCACCGTCTACCAGACATTGTCTGAGCAGCTTGATCTGGTTGGTTTGATTTCGGGTGGAGCGGGCCATATCCAGGGCTACGGCAGCGACGACGACCTGCGCATCTTCGACCATTTCCAGAGCAGCGACCGTATGATCCGCGGCTTCGCCTATGGCGGCATCGGTCCTGTCGACGACCAGGGCTTTGACGACCATCTCGGTGGCACCACCTATTTCAACGCCTCGGCGGAAGCCCAGTTTCCGATGCCGGTGATTCCGGAGAGCTTCGGCCTGCGCGGCGCGGTCTTTGCCGATGCGGCGACACTTTATGGCAACGATGTGGCGGGTGTCGATCCATCGACAACCGGGATGGAGTGGCGCGCCTCCGTCGGTCTCGGCATGATGTGGGCGTCACCCTTTGGCCCGATCCGCATCGACTATGCGATCCCGGTCCTCAAGGAGGACACCGACGACGTGCAGGAATTCAACTTCGGCATATCGTCCCGCTTCTAATCGGCGGGCACCGGTACTTCCGGGCCGTAGGGTCCGGATGAGAGTGATCCGACACTACAGCGCCGCGTGTCCTCTTGGATGCGCAAAGGACGCTGTAGAACTTTGATTTTGCGCATGATCCTTTCCGAAGATCGATTCCGATTTTCGGGGTCATGCGCTAGCTGGATATAGCTTCTGGGATGACCGATCCGGTGTTCTTCGCGCCATCACGCCGGTATACGGCTGGCGAAGTCGCGAATCTGACCGGCTCGGTGCTTGTCGACTCTGGCCTCTCCGATAGATCGATCGAAGCGTTGGCGCCGGCAAGCGAAGGCGGCGAGCACGCTCTTGTCTTCGTCGATGGCAGACGCAACTTCGCGCTGATGCAATCGCTGCGGGCGGCGGCGGTTCTCTGTCCCGCCGAATTTGCCGGCAAAGCGCCGGCGGGTATCGCGGTTCTGGTCCATCCGCGCCCGCAACAGGCTTTCGCGATGGTCGGACGCCTGCTTTTCCCGGCGGCTGCGACACCGGCGCCGATGACCGGCGAAACCGGTATTTCGCCGCATGCCCATATCGATCCATCGGCGCATGTCGAGGCCGGGGCGATTGTCGAGGCCGGCGCGATCATCGGCCCTCGCGCTTCTATCGGCAGCGGAACCGTCATTGCTCCTCATGCCGTTATCGGTCCCTCCTGCCAGTTCGGCCGCGATGGCTATGTCGGTCCAGGCGCCAGCATTCAGTACGCCCTGATCGGCAACCGCGTCATCATCCATGGCGGCGCCCGCATCGGCCAAGACGGTTTTGGCTTCGTGGCCGGGGCCAAGGGCCCGGAGCGCGTCCCGCAAATCGGCCGGGTCGTTATCCAGGACGACGTCGAGATCGGCTCGAACACCACGGTCGATCGTGGCGCGATGTCCGACACGGTCATCGGTCAAGGCACCAAGATCGACAATCTGGTGCAGATCGCTCATAACGTCCGCATCGGCCGCAATTGCATAATCGCCGGCCTTTCGGGTATTTCCGGTTCCGTAACGGTGGGCGACAACGTCACCATGGGTGGCGGTGTCGGCCTTGCGGATCACCTGACCATTGGGACAGGGGCCAAGCTTGCTGCAAGAAGCGGGTTCATGAGCAACGTCCCCGCGGGCGAGATTTGGGGAGGGTATCCGGCGCAGCCGATGGCTGAAGCCATGCGGGAGATCGCGGCTCTGCGAAGACTGGCCAGGGCGCGCAAATCGGGCGACGGAGGGAAGAGCTGAGATGGTGGTGGCGACGACGCTCGAGGCGGTCGACATATTGGGGCTGATGAAGCTCCTGCCGCATCGTTATCCGTTCCTGATGATCGACCGCATCATCGACATCGATGGCGACGAGTCCGCTATCGGCATCAAGAACGTGACCATAAACGAGCCGCATTTCCAGGGTCATTTCCCGGATCAGCCGGTCATGCCCGGCGTGCTGATCGTCGAGGCGATGGCGCAGACGGCCGGCGCCATCTGCATCCGCAGCCTTGGCACCGAAAAACCCTCGCTGGTCTATTTCCTGACCATCGACAACGCCAAATTCCGTAAACCGGTCGTTCCCGGCGACCAGTTGAAGATCCATGTGAAGAAAATCAAGAAACGCGGCAACCTTCTCAAATTCGCCTGCGAGGCCCTGGTCGACGGCGTCAGGGCCGCGGAAGCCGAGATCTCGGCGATGATGGTTACGAGCGACTGACGATCGAATGCTTATGAAAATTCAGACAGTCATCCATCCATCTTCGGTCATTGAGGCCGGTGCAAAAATCGGCGAAGGCGTCCGCATCGGGCCATTCTGCCACATCAGCGCCGATGCGGTGATCGGCGACCGCGTCGAACTGGTCAGCCACATCTCGGTGATGGGCGCGACCACCATCGGTGCGTCGACCAAGGTCTATCCGATGGCGACGCTGGGCGCGCCGCCGCAGAACACCAAGCACAAGGGCGGCCGCACCACGCTGGTCATCGGCGAGAACTGCACGATCCGCGAAGGCGTGACCATGCACCTCGGCACCGATTCCAGCCGCGGCGAGACGACGATCGGCGACAACGGCAACTTCCTTGCCTACGCCCACATCGCCCATGACTGCATCGTCGGCAGAAACGCCACCTTCGCCAATCAGGCGACATTGGGCGGCCATTGCGAGATCGGCGACAACGTCTATATCGGTGGCCTCAGCGCTGTTCATCAGTTTGTCCGCGTCGGCGACAACGCCTTTCTCGGCGGTTGCTCGGCAATCGTCGGCGACGTCATTCCCTACGCCATCGCCGTCGGCAATCGCGCCAGCCTCCGCGGCCTCAACATCATCGGCCTGAAGCGCGCCGGCCTGCCGCGCTCCGAGATCCATACGCTGCGCAAGGCCTACAGGACGATCTTCGATCGCTCCCGAACCGTCGGCGAAAACGTCGAGTTCGCCAAGGCGGAATTCGCCTCGTCACCGACCGCCATGAAAATCATCGATTTCATCGCCAGTCGCGGCAAGCGGCACTATGCCGTCCCGTCGCTCAAAGCTGGCGACGGCGACGATGCAGATGACGAAGATTGAGGCCACCCGGACGGGCCTTGATCTCGCGCCAGACGCCAAGGTTGGCATCATCGCCGGCGGCGGCAGTTTGCCGGTCGAAGTTGCCAGGGCGCTTGCTGGGCAGGGCAAATCTCCCTTCGTCGTAATAGTGGCGGGCGAGGTCGACCGCATATCCGACTTCGACGCCTATGAGCAGGCGACGTTGAGGCTGGAGGATGTCGGCTCCCTGCTGCCGACGCTCAAAAACCATCATGTTAGCCATCTGGTGACCGCGGGCCATATCACACGCCGTCCCCGGCTGAGCGCCATGCGCCTCAATCTCGGCCTGCTCGCCTGGGTGCCCAGCCTTCTTGTCGGTGCAACCCAAGGCGACGATACCGTGCTGAAACTGTTCGTGCGAAGGATCGAGCGCAGCGGCATCAAGGTTGTCGGCGCCCATGAGATCGTGCCGGAACTGGTCGCGGCCGAAGGGACGCTGACCAAGGCTGCGCCGCGGAAATCCGACTGGCGCGACATCGAAGCGGCGCATACGGCGGCAAAGGCCATCGGCGCGCTGGATATCGGCCAGGCGGCTGTTGCGATCGGCGGCCGCGCCATCGCGCTGGAAGGCGTCGAGGGCACTGACGGATTGCTCGATCGAACACGGCAGTTGCGCGGCCATGGCAGGCTGGCCGGCAGAACGCGCGGCGTCCTGGTCAAATGCGCCAAGCCCGGCCAGGAGTTGCGTGCCGATCTGCCTTCCATCGGCCCGCAGACGATCGAGGCGGCGCATGCCGCCGGACTTGTTGGCATTGCGGTCGAAGCCGGGCGCTCGCTGGTTCTGGAAGGCCCCACCGTCGTCGCTCGCGCCAATGCGCTCGGTCTGTTCGTGATTGGCCTGCCTGCTGCGGAGCCGGCGCATGGCGACTGAGAAACCGCTGAAGATCGCGATCGTCGCCGGCGAGGAATCCGGCGATCTGCTTGGCGCCGACATCGTAGCGGCGCTGAAGCGCGCGACCGGCCGCGAGGTCCGGCTCGTCGGCATCGGCGGCCGGCATTTGCAGGCGCTCGGCCTCTCCCCCCTCTTCGACAGCGGCGAGATCGCGCTGATGGGCCTGAGCGCCATCCTGCGCGACCTGCCGCGCCTGATGCGGCGGATCCGCCAGACGGCCGATGCGGTCGCCGGTGAAAAACCCGACTGTCTCATCACCATCGACAGCCCGGATTTTTCGCTGCGTGTGGCGAAAAAGGTGCGTGCCGCCGATCCGGCAATCCCGATCGTCCACTATGTCTGCCCGAGCGTCTGGGCATGGCGGCCGGGCAGGGCGGTGGCGATGAAGCCGTATGTCGACCACATCCTCTGCATCCTGCCTTTCGAGGTGAAGGAACTCGCCCGCCTCGGCGGTCCGCCCGGCACCTATGTCGGCCACCGCCTTACCCATGATCCGGGTGTGCTGGGCGCTGCCAAGGCGCAAAGCCTGCCGCGCGACCTGTCCGACGATCGTGTGAAGATCCTGCTTGTGCTGCCCGGCTCGCGTCGCGGCGAGGTGCGACGGCTGGTTGGCCCGTTCGGCAAGACGATCTCGATCCTGCGCGCGCGCGGACACCGCTTGCGCCTGCTGTTGCCGACAGTGCCGCATGTCGCCGATCTGGTCAGAGCTTCGGTGGCAAGCTGGGACGAGAAGCCGGAGATCATCCTTGATCCCGAACGCAAATGGCAGGCGTTCGGCAAGGCCGATGCAGCGCTGATCGCATCGGGAACGGTGTCGCTGGAACTGGCGCTGTCGGGTGTGCCGATGATCTCCTGCTACCGACTCGATCCGGTCATGCGGATAGCCCAGGGCCTGATCACCGTATGGAGCGCTGCCTTGCCCAATCTCATCGCCGATCGCCCGATCGTCCCGGAAAGCTACAACGAATATGTGCGGCCGCACTATCTGGCGCGGCAGTTGGACGCGCTGTTTTCAGACACCCCCTATCGCGCATGGCAGAAGGACGGTTTTGCCGAGGTGGCCAGACGCATGGCTGTCGACAGACCTTCCGGCGATATCGCTGCGGGGGTCGTGATGAGGTGCATCAAAAAAGGCGGTAGTGAGTAGTAGAAAGCAGTTAGGAGCCAATCAGCGCTCCCTTTACTATTCATTATTCCCTACTCGCTACTCACTCATCTCTTTGCAATCGGCACGTAGTCGCGTTCCGGCGCACCTGTATAGAGCTGGCGCGGGCGACCGATCTTCTGGTGCGGATCCTCGATCATTTCTTTCCACTGCGCGATCCAGCCGACGGTGCGGGCGACCGCGAACAGCACGGTGAACATGGTGGTGGGGAAGCCCAGCGCCTTCAGCGTGATGCCGGAATAGAAATCGACGTTGGGATAAAGCTTCTTCTCGATGAAATAGGAGTCGGTCAGCGCGATCTTTTCCAACTCCATGGCGATGTCGAGCAGCGGATCGTCCTTGATGCCGAGTTCGCCCAAGACCTCATGTGCGGTCTTCTGCATGATCTTGGCGCGCGGATCGTAGTTCTTGTAGACGCGGTGGCCAAAACCCATCAATCGGAACGGATCGTTCTTATCCTTGGCGCGGGCGATGAATTCCGGGATGTGGTCGACATGGCCGATCTCGCCCAGCATGTTCAAGGCCGCCTCGTTGGCGCCACCGTGGGCCGGTCCCCACAGGCAGGCGATGCCGGCGGCGATGCAGGCAAATGGATTGGCGCCTGACGAGCCGGCAAGGCGGACGGTCGAGGTCGAGGCGTTCTGCTCGTGATCGGCATGCAGGATGAAGATGCGCTCCATCGCACGCGCCAGCACCGGGTTGATCTTGTACTCCTCGCACGGCACGGCAAAGCACATATGCAGGAAATTGGCCGCGAAATTCAGCTCGTTCTTCGGATAAATGAAGGGCTGACCGATGTGGTATTTATAGGCCATCGCCGCAATCGTCGGCATCTTGGCGATCAGCCGCATCGATGCGACCATGCGCTGATAGGGGTCCGAGATGTCGGTGGAATCGTGATAAAAGGCTGACAGCGCGCCGACCACGCCGCACATCACCGCCATCGGATGCGCGTCGCGGCGAAAGCCGGTGAAGAAGCGCGACATCTGCTCATGCACCATGGTGTGGCGCGTCACCCGGTAATCGAAATCGTCCTTCTGCGCCTTGGTCGGCAATTCGCCGTAGAGCAAGAGATAGCAGACTTCGAGGAAGTCGCCATGCTCGGCCAGCTGGTCGATGGGATAGCCGCGATGCAAGAGGATGCCGGCATCGCCATCGATGAAAGTGATTTCCGACTCGCAGCTTGCCGTCGACGTAAAGCCGGGATCATAGGTGAACGCCCCCGTGGTGCTGTAAAGCGAGCCGATATCGATGACATCAGGTCCGACCGAGCCGCTTCGCACCTTGAGCTCGTGAGTTTTGCCGCCGAATTCAAGTTTAGCAGTCGACGCCTGGGTTTTGCCGCCAAATTCCATCTTTGTCGCAGCTTCGGACATTGCAAACTCCTTTTGGTTTTCTCATGCTGGCAAAGGCGAAATATCTGCAACGCAACACGTCGAAAGCATCGGAGTTCGCGCGTTTGCGCCCGCAATTGGATTTGCGTGCCAAATTGGGCCAAGACCTAATGTTGCACTGCGAAACCCACCTTTCAATGCCAATCTTCTTGGGCCAGTTTTGCTAATCGATTTGATCCGCTATGCGCGCCAGGCTTTCCTCGCGACCAAGCACGGCAAGCACATCGAACACGCCGGGCGAGGTGCTTTTGCCGGTGAGTGCGGCGCGCAAAGGTTGGGCCACAGCACCGAGCTTATGGCCCCCGGCCAGTGCATATTCGCGGATCGCAGCCTCCGCCGCTTCGGCCGTCCAGTCGCCTGAAATCGCCTTCAGCGCCGCGTGCGCGCCCCGCAGGATCTCGCGCGCCTCACCGCCCAGCAATGCAGCCGCCTTCTCGTCAATCGGCAGCGGCCGCTCGGTGAACAGGAAGGCGGCGCCGTCGGCCAGCTCGACCAGCGTCTTGGCGCGCTCCTTCAAGCCTGGCAGCGCAGCGAGCAACTGCTCCTTGCGTGTCTCGTCGAGGCGCGCTGCGATCGCCGGGCCGCCTTCGAGATAGGGCAAGGTGTTGATGAAGATACCGAGCAATTCGGCGTCGTTCATGCGGCGCATGTGCACGCCGTTCAGCGCCTCGAGCTTGGCGAAGTCGAAGCGGGCGGCTCCCTTGTTGACATCGCCGATGTCGAACCATGCAATCATGTCGGCGATCGACATGATCTCGTCGTCGCCGTGGCTCCAGCCGAGCCGCGCCAGGTAGTTGAGCAGGGCCTCGGGCAGATAGCCCATGGCACGATAGGCTTCGACGCCGAGGGCGCCGTGCCGCTTCGACAGCTTGGCGCCGTCGGCGCCATGGATCAGCGGGATATGCGACATCGACGGCACGTCCCAGCCCATGGCTCGATAGATCACCATCTGGCGGGCGGCATTGGTCAGATGATCGTCGCCGCGGATGATGTGGGTGATGCCCATGTCATGGTCGTCGACGACGACCGCATGCATATAGGTCGGATTGCCGTCCGAGCGCAGGATGATGAAATCGTCAAGATCCTTGTTGGGGAAGCGGACTTCGCCCTGCACGAGGTCATGCACCACCGTCTCGCCGTCGGCCGGAGCCTTGATGCGGATCGCGCCCTTGGCGCCGGCCGGCGCCTCCGACGGGTCGCGGTCGCGCCAGCGGCCGTCATAGCGGGGAGGCAGCCCCTTGGCACGCGCGCTTTCGCGCATCGCCTCCAGCTCGGCCGGCGTCGCATAGCAGTAATAGGCCTTGCCGAGCCGCACCAACTCCTCGGCGACGGCGCGGTGGCGCGGCGCGCGCTCGAACTGCGATACCGGGTCGCCGTCCCAGGTGAGGCCAAGCCAGGAGAGCCCGTCGAGGATGGCGGCGGTTGCCGCATCGGTCGAACGGTCACGATCGGTGTCCTCGATGCGCAGCAGCATCGTGCCGCCGGTGTGTTTCGCATACAGCCAGTTGAACAGCGCCGTACGCGCCCCGCCAATATGGAGGAAGCCAGTGGGCGAGGGGGCAAAACGGGTGACGACCTTGTCGGACATGGAACTCTCAGGCAAGCCCAGGAAACGGATGTGATTGCGCGGACTTTCGCGCGTCGCGCGTTCATGTAGCATAGGAGGTCAAGGGCGCAAGGGGCAGACCCGATGGCTGGACCGGGCCGCGGCGTGGACGAGAGCGAGGGCGCGATCACAAGCGTCAGCGAACGGTCGCTGTTTGCGGACGTTCCTTACGCCGAGCCGCTACCCGTTTTGCTGCCTGCGTCGCACCCGGGCATTCAGCCTCTTTCGCCGGACCGCTCCGCGCCAACACCGGCTCCAACACCTGGGCCTGTCATTCGTTTCCGCCGACAGCTCAGCCGTCTTTCACCATCCGGTATCCGCAACAGCGTGGCCTCGGCAGCCGGCCTGGAACTCGACCGCGGCGTCGCCTTCCTGCTGGTGCCGGTTTTTCTGGCATGCGGGGTGATCGTTTACTTTTCGCTTGCCGTCGAACCGGACTTTCCGCAGCCCATTGCCGTCGTGGTCCTCACGGCATTGTGTGCGGCGGTGACGCGCTCATGGCGCAAAACGCATTTGTGCTTCATGGCAGCGTTGCTGTGCGCACTCGGTGTTCTCGCCGCCAAGGTTGAAACCTGGCGCGTGGGAACGCAGATGCTCGGTTCGGAAATCCAGACCCAGCTCACCGGCCGTGTCGTTAGGCTCGACCAGATGGCGAACGGCCGGATCAGGCTGACCATCGACGTGATGTCGACCGCCCGGCCGACACTGCGTTATGCGCCGAAAGGTGTCAGGGTTTCGGCACGCAAAATTCCCGCTGAGATGACCGCAGGCTCGGTCGCAACCGGCTATGTGAGGCTTCTGCCTCCGACTGGCCCGGTTAGGCCGGACAGTTATGACTTCTCCTTCGACAGCTATTTCGCCGGTATCGGTGCCAGTGGCTTTTTCCTCGGCAATCCGAAGATCGTCGTTTCCGAAGATGCACCGTTCGCCGCGCGCCTTTCTTCCTCGATCGAAAAGGCGCGCGAAACCATCGCCGACCATATCAGGGACAGCATCGGTGGCGCCGAGGGGGAGATTGCCGCCGCGCTGATCGTCGCCGTGCGTGCCGGCATTCCCGAAGAGATAAACGAATCGATGCGGCGCACCGGCATCTACCACATCATCTCCATTTCCGGCCTGCACATGGCGCTTGTCGCCGGCGCCATCATGGGATTGCTACGCGGCGCACTTGCGCTGTTTCCCGATTTTTCGTCGCGCCGGCCGGTCAAAAAATATGCGGCTGCCGCCGCACTCGTTTCCATCGCTGCCTATCTCATTTTTTCCGGTATCGTGGTCGCGGCTGAGCGCAGCTTCATCATGCTGGCGGTAATGCTTGTCGCCGTGCTGTTCGACCGGGCGGCACTCACCATGCGCAATCTGACGATTTCAGCCATCGCGGTCATCGTCGTGTCGCCGCACGAGGTGGTCGGCCCAAGCTTCCAGATGTCCTTCGCCGCGACCGCTGCTCTCGTGGGCGCCTATGCCGGCTGGTCCGACTATTGTGCCGACAAGGCCACGGCGCCGCTACAGCGACGGTCACCGGTCGCTTTCGTCACGCGGAAACTCGCCGCTGGGACAGGTACCATCGCAATGACCTCCATCATTGCCGGCAGCGCCACCGCGCTCTTTGCCATCTGGCACTTCCAGCGCGTCTCGCCGCTTAGCCTGTTCGCCAATCTGGCCGTCATGCCGATCGTCACGGTCGTCATGTTCCTGGCCGTCGTCAGCGCCTTGGCAATGCCTTTCGGCTTGGATGGGCCTTTCCTCTACATGATGGGCAAAGGGCTGACAGCCATGATTGCAATATCGGGATGGATCTCCGAGCGGTCGCCGATCGATGCAGTCGGACTGATTTCGTTGCAGTCGGTTCTGCTGGTGACGGTCGCCCTGGTCATCGCCACGATGGCGACGACATGGTTGCGGCTTGCGGCACTTCCCTTTGCGCTCGCCGGCCTGCTGACGATTTCCGAGACACGCACCCCCGACGTGCTGATTTCGGAAGATGCGCATCTGGTGGCGCTGCCGATTGGCGGCGGCGAACTTGCCGTCAACCGGGTGCGTTCGAACGAATTCATCACCGACAACTGGAAACATGCGCTGGTTTCAGCGACCATTGTCGAGCCCGAGACATTCGAAAAAGGAGACGTGCGGTTCGACCTCGCCGATCCGGCCGACCTGCCGCCGGGAGCGCCCTTCTACTGCACTGCCGGCCTGTGCCTCGCCCGGCATCCGTCCGGCGCGATCATCGCGCTCGCCGACAACCGTAAAACCGCGCGGCCAGCCTGTGCCTTTGCGGATCTGATCGTCATCGATGATGCCACAGCCTATTACAATCCCTGCCGCAATCCGCTGGTTCTTGTCGTCACCAAACGGCAGCTCGCTCGCATGGGCAGTGCCGCCGTCTTCTTCGATCCGCTATCGGCGACGACGCGCGCAGAAATCCGTTTTGCCGTCAGACAGCCCTATAGGCCCTGGCACGAGCAGCGAAGATTTTCGCGCGAGGCGAGGGGCCTGCCGCCGTACCGCAAGGCCGAGAAGCCCAAAAAGGCCACCACTCAGTAACGCCGGATTAGTCCGACGAGCTTGCCTTGCACCTTGACCCGGTCCGGCCCGAAGATGCGCGTCTCGTAGGCCGGATTGGCGGCTTCCAGTGCGATCGAGGCGCCCTTGCGGCGGAACCGCTTCAGCGTCGCTTCCTCCTCGTCGACCAAGGCGACGATGATCTCGCCAGGCTGGGCGGTGTCGGCGTTGCGGATTATGACCGTGTCGCCGTCGAAAATGCCGGCCTCGATCATCGAATCACCCTTGACCTCCAGCGCGTAGTGCGTGCCGCCGGTGATCATATCCGGTGGTACCGAGATCGAATGCGTCTGGTGCTGGATCGCGTCGATCGGCACACCGGCAGCGATGCGGCCCATCACCGGGATGGAGACGGTGGCAACGACGTCGTCGTCATTGCCGGCCGCGGGCATGCGCGAAGGCGCCGGCTTGATCTGTCGTCCGAGGCTGCCCTGCCCAAGGCTGCCCTGAATGACGCTCGGCGAGAATTTGCGCGCCGCATTGAGGCCGGGCGCGATCGAATCGGGCAGGCGCAGCACCTCCAGCGCACGGGCGCGGTTGGGCAGGCGGCGAATGAAGCCGCGCTCCTCCAGCGCCGTGATCAGCCGATGGATTCCCGACTTGGAGGCGAGGTCGAGCGCTTCCTTCATCTCGTCGAACGAGGGCGGAATGCCGCTTTCCTTCAGCCGCTCGTGGATGAACATCAGCAGTTCGTGTTGTTTGCGTGTCAGCATCGCGACCCCCAACAGAATCAGAAAAACAAACCCAGAACAAACACTATCTGTTCCAGTTGTGTTCCGCAACCGTTTAAAGTTTAATGAAAGTGTTGACGTTTTGTTCAGCGTAGCATCAGCACGCTGCAGGCGACGCCCGTCGCGGCTGGGGGAGCGAATGGCTCGCGCACGATCAGCCCGTTGGCGTCGGCCAGCATTTTGAGCATCGACGAATCCTGGATGCCGAACGGGGTCGCCAGCAGCGTGCCGGCTTCTTCGCTCACCACGGCGCGTACATAGTCCTGCCTGAGATCGTTGGCCGGCATGGCGGCGCCGAGCCGCGCCTGACGCAGGTCCTGCCGAAAAGCGCGGCCGCCGAGCCGCGCAAGCAGCGGCTTCAGAAAGAGCTGCGTGCAGACCAGGCTCGCCACCGGATTGCCGGGCAGGCCGATGCAGCGGATGTCGCCGAGCCGCCCGAACATCAGCGGCTTGCCGGGCCGCATGGCGATTTTCCAGAAATCGAGCGTCATGCCTTCGCCGGTCAGCACGTCATGGACCAGGTCATGGTCGCCGACCGAGGCGCCGCCCAGCGTGACGATGACGTCGGCGCCTGCATCGACCGCTTTTTTCACCAGCGCGGCGATCGCCTCCTTCCGGTCGGGGGCGATGCCGAGATCGAGCGCGCTGGCGCCGACCGAGCGGGCCGCGGCGGCGACGCCATAAGCATTGGACGAGATGATCTGGTCGGGGCCAAGATCGCTGCCCGGCGGCAGCAATTCGTCGCCGGTGGCGATGATTGCGACCAGCGGCCGTTTCACCACGCTGACCTGCGGATGGTTGGCCGACGCCGCCAGCGACAATGCCGCCGGATCAAGCAGGCGGCCTTTCTCCAGCAGCACGTCGCTCTTCGAGAAATCGAGCCCGAGGCGGCGGATGTTGCGGCCTTCAACGGTCGACGCGGTCACTTCGATGCTGCCGCCGCCGAGGTCGCGGACATTCTCCTGGATGACGATGGTGTCGGCGCCTGCCGGAAGCGGCGCGCCGGTGAAGATGCGGACGGCCTGCGCCGGGCCGACTGTTCCGGCAAAGCCGCGTCCGGCCGGCGCTATGCCGATCACCGAAAGTCTTGCGGGCACGGACGCGACATCCTTGGCCCGCGCGGCAAAGCCGTCCATGGCGGACGCGTTGAACGGCGGCTGGGTGCGAAGTGCTATGAGCGGCTCCGCCAGCACGCGGTCGGCGGCGTCCATCAGGGCGACGCTTTCAGCTTGCGAGGGCGCAGCATCTTCAAGCAGACGCTCGAGCGCCTCGGCGACCGGAAGCAGTGCCATTATCGGCCTGCCTCTTGGGCGCCTACCTTGTAGTCGCCGGATTTGCCGCCGGTCTTTTCCACCAGCCTGATGCCCGAAATCACCATGGCGCGGTCGACCGCCTTGGCCATATCGTAGATGGTCAAGCAGGCGACCGAGACGGCGGTCAGCGCTTCCATCTCGACGCCGGTCTTGCCGGTGACGCGGGCCAGCGCCGTGACCTTCAGGCCGGGCAGCGCCGCGTCCGGTTCGATGTCAACGGATACGTTGGTCAACAGCAGCGGATGGCAGAGCGGGATCAACTCATGCGTCCTCTTGGCCGCCATGATGCCGGCGATGCGCGCCGTGCCCAGCACGTCGCCCTTCTTGGCATCGCCGTCGAGGATCATTTTGAGCGTCTCTGGCAGCATCGAGACAAGACCTTCGGCGATTGCCGTGCGCGTCGTCTCCGCCTTGTCGCCGACATCGACCATATTGGCTTCGCCTTTCGCGCCAAGATGGGTGAGGGCGGCCGACATCGTCAGGTCACCTCAGAGCGACGTGCGTCCGTTTGGACGCACAAAGTACGCTCTAATGCTTTGAATCTATGCATCGTGCTCTCCGAAAATCGATTCCGATTTTCGGGCGGATGCATTTGCGGGCGCCTTGCCCGTCAAAAGCAGGTGCGTCGCAATGGCCACGTCCTGTTGCCGCATCAGGCTCTCGCCGACGAGGAACGTACCAATATCGCTCCGTTCCAGTCTGCGGCAGTCTTCGTGCGAGAAAATACCGCTCTCGCTGACCAGCAGGCGGTCGACCGGCACCATCGTCGCAAGCCGCTCCGAGGTTTCGATGCTGGTTTCGAACGTCCGGAGGTTGCGGTTGTTGATGCCGATCAGCCGTGATGACAATTTCAGCGCGCGTTCCGTCTCGGCCTCGTCATGCACTTCGACCAGCGCGTCCATGCCGAGTTCGAACGCCGTCGTTTCGAGTTCGCTGGCCACGGCGTCATCGACGCTCGCCATGATGATCAGGATGGCGTCAGCGCCCCACGCGCGGGCTTCGAACACCTGATAAGGCTCGAACAGAAAATCCTTGCGCAAAGCGGGCAATGTCACGGCGTTGCGCGCATCGGTGAGGAATTCAGGCGCACCCTGGAAGGACGGTGCGTCGGTCAGCACCGAAAGGCAGGCGGCGCCACCTTTCGCATAGGCCCTGGCCAGTGCCGGCGGATCGAAATCGGCGCGGATCAGGCCCTTGGACGGGCTCGCCTTCTTGATCTCGGCAATCAGCGCGAAATTCCCGGATCTGCGCTTGGCTTCAAGGGCCGAGAGAAAGCCGCGCGCTGCATCGGTGTCCTTCGCCTGCGCCTTGATCTCGGCAAGCGGCACGCGCGCCTTCGCCGCGGCGATCTCGTCGCGCTTGTAGGCTTCGATCTTGCGCAGGATATCAGACACGGCTCTATCCGTTCGAAATCTCGACCAGCCGGTCGAGCACTTTCAGCGCGCGGCCGCTGTCGATGGCTTGCGCCGCCGTCGCCATGCCGTCGGCAAGGGTCGTCGCCTTGCCCGCCACCACCAATCCGGCGCCGGCGTTCATCAGCACCGTATCGCGAAAGGCACCGGCAGCGCCGCCCAGCATGTCGCGCAGCGCCTGGGCGTTGTAGGCGGCATCGCCGCCGCGCAACTCGTCCTTGGTGTGCCGCTTCAGCCCGACCGCTTCCGGGGTCAGTGTAAAGCTGCGGATCTCGCCGCCGACCAGTTCGGCTACTTGGGTTTCGCCGGTGGTGGTGATCTCGTCATAGCCGTCGCCATGGGCGACCCAGGCGTGGTCGGCGCCCAGTGCCTTAAGCGTCTCGGCCACCGGCATGATCCATTCCGGCAAGAAGACGCCGACCATCTGCCGGTTCACACTGGCCGGATTAGAGAGCGGGCCAAGCAGGTTGAAGATGGTGCGGGTGCCGAGCTCGACGCGGATCGGGCCGACGTGCTTCATTGCCGGATGATGCGCCGGCGCGAACATGAAGCCGACGCCTGCATCGTGGATGCAGTGGCCGATTGTTTCCGGCGGGATATCGATCTTGACGCCGAGCGCAGTCAGCACGTCGGCGGCACCAGTCTGCGATGACAGTCCGCGATTGCCGTGCTTGGCCACGGGCACGCCGCAGGCGGCGATGACGAAGGCGGATGCGGTCGAGATGTTGACGCTGTGCGAATTGTCGCCGCCGGTGCCGACGATGTCGATCGCGCCAGCGGGCGCGTCGACGCGCAGCATCTTGGCGCGCATGGTGGCGACGGCGCCGGAAATCTCGCTCACCGTCTCGCCGCGCACGCGCAGCGCCATCAGGAAGCCGCCGATCTGGCCGGGCGTAGCGTCGCCCGACATGATGATGTCAAAGGCCTCGCGCGCCTCCTCGAAGGAAAGGGAGTTGCCGGCGGCGACCTTGGCGATATGGGTCTTGAGCGCGCTCATCTGGTCAGGGCTTGGGCAACGGCGGTCTGGTCGATGCGAACGTCGTATTGCGTCTGCAGCTGCGCCACCAGCTGGTCGAGCAGGTCGTCGGACATGCCGGAGGTGAAGGATTTCTGCGCGTCGTCCGGCACCGAGCTGGCGTCGGCTCCGGCAGGCTCGAAAACTTCGGCGATCTTGAACAGGATCTGTCCGTCGCCGGTGGGCGAGGGGATCAACCCGGTCCCGCCTTCGCCTTCGCCGAACATCGCAGCCGCCCCTTCCTTGCCGAAATCGACGTCGTCCGCCCCGCGCTTGACGCCGCGTTTGGTCTGCTTCTCGAGCTTGAGCTCGCTCGCGATCACATCGAGCGTGGCGCCGGCATCGAGACGCTTTTCGAGCTCGTCCGCTTTTGCGGTGAGCCGCTTGGTCGTTTCCGCCGCCGTCCAGTCGGCCACCACCTTCTGACGGACTTCATCCAGCGTGCGGTCGCGGGCCGGCGTGATCGAATCCACCTCATAGAACACGAAACCGTTGTCGGCAGTGGTGAGGTCGGGATTCTCGGTGCCGGGTTCGGCGTCGAACACCGTCTTGATGAGCTCCGGCGATTCCGGCAGGTCCTTGACGATGGTGCCGTCCGGCCTCAGGCCGGTGCGATCGATCGCGTCGATGGTGACGACCTTCAGCTTCAGCTTTTCGGCCGCTTGCTTCAGCGTGCTGCCCGAAGCGCGGATATCTTCGTAATTGTCATGCACGTCCAACAGAATGCGGCTTGCCTCGCCCAGCGCTAGATCCCTGCGGATATCGGCGGACACTTCGGCCAGCGGCTTCACCACTTCGGGCTTGATGTCAGTGACGCGCAGCAGCACTGGACCGAAGGCGCCCTGAACGACCGGACTGACTTCGTTGACATTGAGCGCAAACGCGGCATCCGCCACCGCCTTGTCGGCGATCTTGTCCTTGGACAGCGTGCCGAGCAGCGTGTCGGCTTGCGTCTTGCCCTCGGCGGCGACGATCTTGTCGAAGGTTGCGCCGGTCTTGAGTGAATCGAGCGCGGCCTTCGCGGCATCAGGCGTTTTGAACACGAGCTGTTCGATGGTGCGCGTTTGCGGGGTGGTGTAGCGCCCCTTGTTCTTGTTGTAGTCGTCGCTGACCTGTTGGTCGGTCACGGCGCTCAGATCCATGATGTCTTGCGGCTCGAGCCTGACATACGAGAATTTGCGGTATTCGGGCGCCGCATAGGTCTTCTTATTTTCCTCGAAATAAGCTGAAAGCGCAGTGTCGGATGGCGCTTCAATCGGCTCGACCAGCGATTTCGGCAAGGTCAGATAGTCAATGGTGCGGTCTTCGCCACGATAAAGCGCGACCGCCTTCAAGAAAGTATCCGGAGCCTTGAGGCCGTCCGAAACCGCCTCGACGATCTGCTGGCGCACAGCCACCTGGCCGCGATTCCTCAGATAGTCTTCCGGCCGCATGCCGACCTGTTGCAGTATGTATTCGAAAGTCCTTCTGTCGAAGGTGCCGCCGGGACCCTTGAAGGCCGGGTCTTCATGCGTGAGTTGGGCCAGCCGGTCCTTGGACAGCCCAAGCCCGAGCTTGCGGGCCTGCTCATCGAGGACTGCACCCGACACGAGTTGCGCCAGCACCTGGTTGTCGAGGCCGAGCGCCGTCGCCTGCTCGCGGCTGATGCGCTGGCCGAATTGCTGCGACATCACGCTGATCTGGCGATCATAGGCGAGGCGATACTCGTTGATCGACACTTTGGTGCCTCCGGCCGTGACAACTGCGTCGTGGCCTGCAAAACCACCGACCATCTGCCCGGAAATGCCCCAGACGGCGAAGCTCAACACCAACAATATCAGCAGCGCCTTCGCGACCCAGGTCCCCGCCGCGCTTCTCAAGATACTAAGCATGGTCACTTCCGATTTTTGCGCATTTTCGCATTTGTCGAGTCTGAAACAAGCGCAATAGCGTCCTTCCGGCCCACTGTCGATTGCTTTGTGGGCTGAGTTTGGTAGTGAGGACGCAGCCGAATATCGACCGGAGAAACAAATCCCATGACGCCAGGAATCCGCCCGCTGGTCGCAGGCAACTGGAAAATGAACGGCACCAGCGCCTCGCTCAACGAACTCAGGATGATCGGCAACGGCTTTATGAGCGGGCTCGATGCGGAGACCGAAGCGCTGGTCTGCGTTCCGGCGACGCTGCTGGCGCATGCTGCAGAGATTTTGTCGCGCACGCCGGTCCGGGCCGGGGGCGAGGATTGCCACCCCAAGGAGAGCGGCGCCCATACCGGCTGTATTTCGGCCGAGATGCTGAAAGATGCGGGCGCCAGCCACGTCATCGTCGGCCATTCCGAACGCCGCGCCGATCACAATGAGGACGACGCCATTGTACAGGCCAAGGCGTCCGCCGCTTGGCGCGCCGGACTGGTAGCCATCATCTGCATCGGTGAGACGAGAGCAGAACGCGAGGTGGGCGCGACGCTCGACGTGCTGTCGCGCCAGGTCGCCGGCTCGGTGCCGCCCGACGCCACGGCGTCGAATACCGTCATCGCCTACGAGCCGGTATGGGCGATCGGCACGGGACTAACGCCGACCGCCGCCGACGTTGCTGAGGCGCATGCGCATATTCGCGAAAAACTGTCGGAAAAGCTTGGCAGCGCGGCGGCGAAGATGCGCATCCTATATGGCGGCTCGGTCAAGCCTTCGAACTCGGTCGAACTGCTCGGCGTGAAAAATGTCGACGGCGCGCTGGTCGGCGGCGCCAGTCTGAAGGCGGCGGACTTTCTCGGCATCGCCGAAGCCTATCGAAATATCTCGTAACATCGAAAGGCTGTCGGGCACTTCGGATAGGCTGTGCCGTAGCGGAAATCGTTGCAAAGGGCGCATTGCTTCCCATATTCCGGCCACGGGCTTGGAAATGCCGTCAAAGCATTGTATTGAGCCGCCTCCAAATCACCGGCCGTATCCGCGGCCGCGCAAGGCTTTGCCAAGGTAAACTATGGAAACCGTACTGATCGTCGTCCACCTCATGGTCGTGCTCGCTCTTGTCGGCGTGGTGCTGCTGCAGCGCTCCGAAGGCGGCGGCCTCGGCATCGGCGGCGGATCGGGCTTCATGACCGCGCGCGGTGCGGCCAACGCGCTGACGCGGGCGACGGCGATCCTGGCAGCGGCTTTCTTCGCTACCTCACTGACGTTGTCGATCGTCGCCCGTTACGGCGAAAAGCCGATCGATATTCTCGATCGTGTGCCTGTGACGAACGGCGGGGGCGGCGTGCTCAATCAGTTGCCTGGAACCACGACGCCGACACCACCTTCCGGCAATACGGCCCCGACGCCGCCTACCGGCAATGATGCCGCAGCCCCGGCGCCCACCGCGCCGCCCACGGCGGATTCGGCCACGCCGCCGGCCACAAACGGCGTCACCCTGCCAGTAACGCCGCAGGTTCCAAACCAGTAACGGCAGGCGTCCGGCGCCGCGATCTGTTGTTGTTTGAACACAGTCGCGGCAAATGCCGCACGATCACGAGGATTCGACCGGGCACGGCTCGACAGGGCGCTTGAGGCGTCTTCGATTAATCGATTATAGATTGCGCGCGGCACTTTCGGGGTCCTTGGGGGACGCCGGGCGACGCCGTGGGCAACAAGCATTGAACGATCGGATCTTCGCCATGCAGCTTCGCAGCTTCATTTTAGCCGGCCTTTGGGCCGTGCTCAGCCTTGGTGCGCCCGCTTACGCGGCCATGCCGGCGGGCAATTCGACCTCTAAAGCCGCAGTAACAACTGACATCGTCAAAGTCGCCGCCAAAAGCGATACGGCCCAACTAAGGCTCCTCAAAAAGAAGAAAAACCCGACCTCGGACGATCTTGCCCAGATCAGCAAGCTAGAAGCCAAGATCGCGGCCGACAGGGAGGCCGCTCGAACCAAGGCGCTCGAGGCCAGGAAGGTGGCGATGCGCGAGGCGGCGAAAGCCAAGGCCGATGCGGAACGGCAGGCGTTTCTTGCCAAGAAGGGCCTTGCCAAGAAGGATAAGTCCGCTGCCCAGGTGGCTGATGCCAAGCCGACTAAGAAGACCGTCAAGATCATCGAACCGATCGCACCGATCCAGTCGGCCGAGCCGGTTTCCGCCGAGGCCATGAACGTCGCGTTGACCGGCAACAACGGTGAATTGCGCAGCGAGCCGGTTGGACAGAAGCCGCAGGGCGTCGGGCTCTTCGCCGGCCTGTTCGGCGGCACGTCCTCGTCGATGTCGCTGCTTCCCGAGACCCGCGCCCTCGATGCCGCTCTCGCCAGGAAGGAAGCCAAGAAGCAGTTCAAGGTGAAGCCGGAGTTCGTGCCGCAAGAGGTCGAATTCACCGGCTATAGTCCCGGCACCATCGTCATCGATACGAGTGCGCGCCGCCTCTATCTCGTCGAATCCTCATGGACCGCCCGCCGTTATGCGATCGCAGTCGGTCGTGACGGCCTGCAGTTTAAGGGCACGGTCGCGGTCGGCGACAAGCAGGAATGGCCGCGCTGGATCCCGACTCTCGAGATGCAGAAGCGTGAACCGAAGAATTACGGCCGGTACAAGGACGGCATGCCCGGCGGCGGCGAAAATCCGCTCGGCGCGCGCGCCATCTATCTTTACGACGGCAAGAAGGACACCCATCTGCGCATTCACGGCACCATCGCGCCGCAGTCGATCGGAACGAGCGCCTCCAACGGCTGCTTCCGGATGATCAACGAGCACGTCATGGACCTTTACCGGCGGGTGAAAGTAGGCACCAACGTCGTCATCATCTGACGCCTTAACGGGTCATCCCAAGAGGGCCGGTCTCGCCGGCCCTTTTGTGTTGGTTCACGCACCACCACAGCGCCTTCTTGGGAAAAAGCCTTCGCGGTGGTTTTTTCTCTGGCGGAATCAATTCGGCCGCGTTAAGCGATGACTCCCATGGCGCGATATGTATTCATCACAGGCGGCGTGGTTTCCTCACTTGGAAAAGGCATCGCTGCAGCGGCCCTTGGGGCTCTCTTGCAGGCGCGAGGCTATCGCGCACGCATCAAAAAGCTCGATCCCTATCTCAACGTCGATCCTGGCACGATGTCGCCATACCAGCATGGCGAGGTCTTCGTGACCGACGACGGCGCCGAGACCGATCTCGATCTTGGCCATTATGAGCGCTTCACCGGCCGCTCGGCCAACCAGCAGGACAACATCACCACGGGCCGCATCTACAAGAACATCATCGAGCGGGAGCGGCGCGGCGACTATCTTGGCGCCACCGTGCAAGTGATTCCGCACGTCACCGACGAGATCAAGAATTTCATTCTCAACGGCAACGACGACTACGACTTCGTCCTGTGCGAGATCGGCGGCACCGTCGGCGACATCGAGGCGATGCCGTTCCTGGAGGCGATCCGCCAGCTCGGCAACGACCTGCCGCGCAACAACGCCGTCTACGTGCACCTGACGCTTATGCCCTACATTCCAACGGCGGGCGAATTGAAGACCAAACCGACCCAGCATTCGGTCAAGGAATTGCGCGGCATCGGCATCGCACCCGACATCCTGCTGGTCCGCGCCGACCGCCCCATCCCCAGGGAAGAGCGCCGCAAACTGTCGCTGTTCTGCAACGTCCGCGAGAGCGCGGTCATTCAGGCACTCGACGTGCCGCACATCTATGACGTGCCGATGGCCTATCACAATGAAGGGTTGGATTCGGAAGTGCTGGCCGCCTTCGGCATCGATCCGGCGCCGAAGCCGCGCATGGAACCCTGGCAAGCGGTGTCCAAACGCATCCACAACCCGGAAGGCGAGGTGACCATCGCCGTCGTCGGCAAGTATACCGGCCTCAAGGACGCCTACAAATCGCTGATCGAGGCGCTGTCGCATGGCGGCCTCGCCAACCGCGTCAAGGTCAAGCTCGACTGGATCGAGAGCGAGATATTCGAAAAGGAAGATCCGGCGCCGTGGCTGGAGAAGGTTCATGGCATTCTGGTCCCCGGCGGCTTTGGCGAGCGCGGCGCGGAAGGCAAGATCCTGGCGGCGAAGTTCGCCCGCGAGCGAAAAGTGCCGTATTTTGGCATCTGCTTCGGCATGCAGATGGCCTGCATCGAGGCAGCGCGTTCGCTGGCCGGCGTCGAGCATGCCTCGTCGACCGAGTTCGGCCCGACCGAGGAACCGGTCGTCGGCCTGATGACCGAATGGCTGAAGGGCAACATGCTGGAGAAGCGCAGGGAAACCGGCGACCTCGGCGGCACCATGCGCCTCGGCGCCTATCAGGCGGACCTCGCCAAGGGCTCGAAGATCGCCGAGATCTATGGCGATACGCAGATTTCCGAGCGCCACCGCCACCGCTATGAGGTCAATGTCGACTACAAGGAGCGGCTCGAGGAATGCGGCCTGGTCTTTGCCGGCATGTCGCCTGACGGCGTGCTGCCGGAAACGGTCGAATACCCCGACCATCCCTGGTTCATCGGCGTGCAGTATCATCCTGAGCTGAAAAGCCGGCCGCTGGACCCGCACCCGCTGTTTGCCAGCTTCATCGAGGCGGCGGTGGAGCAGAGCCGTTTGGTCTAAACCGACAGGCTACCATGCAAACCTACGTCGCTCTGCTTTACAGCATCGTCCTGGGCGAGGGGCGGCGTGTCGTCATGTCCGATCTCAGGGCCATGACAGAAGACCTGGGGCTGAACAACCCGCGCACGCTGGTGGCGACCGGCAATCTGGTCTTCGAGACGAAAGAGACAAAAATTGCCGCGCTGGAGCGCAGATTGGAGACGGCGTTCGAAAAGACCTTCGGCCGTCATGTCGACATCATCGTGCGCCGCGCCGAGGACTGGTTGAAGCTTGCGGCCGGCAATCCGTTTCCCGCCGAATCGGCTGCCGCCGCGGATCAGCGTGATGCGCAAGCCCGTTCCCGCTGAGGCCGTCGCGGCGCTGGAGGCCTATGTCGGCAAGGATGAGCGGATGCAGGCGGTCGGCGGCGACATCTGGATCGTATTTTCCCGTGAGACGCCAAGTTCGCGGTTGCTTGCGGCGGCAAGCCATAAACGGCTCGGCGTCGGCACCTCGCGCAACTGGAACACAGTGCGCAGGCTGGCCGAGATGGTCGGTGAATAGGGCTTCTCCCATAAGCAAGGGGAGAAGGGGGAAATTATGTCATGCCTTCGCCGCCCCGCTTCGGCGAAACCCGCCGTTTCCCCCTGCAGAGAGCCTCGACGCGAAGGAACCGGCAACCGATTGATTTGTCGGCTTTGGCCTTACAGGCATTCGACGAACTCGCGCTTATCGGAGCACAACGGTTCGTCGCACGTTTGTCACGTTTGGTGATTCGATTTCGGTCGAACAATATGAGAGACTTCGTTTTTGGCTCGGCCTCTTTTTAGCGTCGGGCCCTGTTTGCCGAAACCACGTGGTCAGCCGTAAGTTTAACAAGGTTCGATCAGGCACGTAGCGATCGACCGGGAGGAAACGATGGATCGCCTGCAATTTTTTACGCCGGTGCGGATTTCGCGCGGGCAGGAAAGCCCTGCCGAAGAAATTCATAGCGTAGCCGAAGCGATAGGCTTCTTGCGCAAATGGCCAACAGGCCGGCGTGGGCCAGTCTACCAGTGCGCGGTGAATTGCTGCTCTGCGGCTCTGGCGGGCCGGATGTCAGCGGAGGAAGCAAGGAAGGCTTTTACCGGCTTCGCCCGCATCACACGCTTGCTTGAAGACGACATGGCACTGCCGATGGCGGGCGAAAATATTGATAGCGTGCATGCGCTGAGGCGATGAACGTTCGTATTTGGCAAAGTCACAGCACCTCCACGGAGGCAGCGAACACGCAGCCGGCGCCCCGCTCGGTGACAACGAGTTTCGGCTCGCTCGGGTTGACCTCGAGCTTGCGGCGCAGTCGTAATATCTGCACGTCGATACTGCGGTCAAACACCTCTTCGTCCTGAATCCTGCTGGCGGCGAGAAGCTGCTCGCGGCTCAGGATCTGCTGCGGCGATTGCAGGAACGGCTGCCAGCAGGTTGAGGATCATCAGGTCCGCCGGTCTTTCATTGAGGGCGCGCGGCGGCGAATACTCATCACGACACTGCCTTTCTTGCCCGCTCGAACATGGGAATGACATTATTGTTCGATGGCCGCTCGCCGTTGCCCGTCACCCGGTCGAGGTCGCCGCGCTTGCGAAGGCGGGCCGCATCCAGAAGCATGCTGCCGGCCCAGCGATAGACGTTATTGTCGCGGACCATTTCGCGCATGGGCCGCATACGCTCGCGCTGTTCCTCCGGCGTCATGGTCAGCGCCTGCAGCAGCGCTTCGCTCGTCATCGCCGTATCGTAGGGATTGACGATCAATGCCTCCAAAAGTTCGCGCGAGGCGCCGGCAAAGGTGCTGAGCAACAGCACGCCCTGTTCGTCGTCGCGCGCCGCGACGAATTCCTTGGCCACCAAGTTCATGCCGTCATGCAGGCTGGTGACCATGCATATGTCGGCGGCGCGATAGATCTCGTAGACCTGTTCCTGGGTATGATGCTTGTCCACCATCAGGACAGGACTGTAGTCCTCGCTGCCGTAGCGCTGGTTGAGCTCTTCGGCATAGCGGCGGCATTCATCGTGGAGTTGCTTGTAAGCCGGGAGCGTACCCCGGCTGGGGGCCGCGATCTGCAGGAGAACCAGTTTTCCGATCCATTCGGGATGTCTCGTGAACAATTCTTCCAATACCTGGAAACGGTCGAGAATGCCTTTCGTGTAGTCGAGACGCTCGACGCCGACGCACAGTTTGACATCCGCTTTCAGTCCGAACCTCTCGCGCAGGCGGGCGCGGCATACGCCGACATCAGGCAGTTTAGCCAAAAGTTCGGCCGGCCATTCTATGGAGATGGGATAGGCGTGCACCAGCGTCGTCCGTCCACCGTAGGAAATCGCTGCATCGGCACGCTCTATACGGCTTTCCAGGAAGCGATCGACGCTTTCGGCGAAATTGTTGGCATGGAACTGGGTATGAAAGCCGATGATGGAGCTGCCGAGCAAGCCTTCCAGGATCCGTTCACGCCATGGACAGATGCTGTACACTTCCGAGTTGGGCCACGGGATATGCCAGAAAGTGATGACGATCGCCTCGGGCAGGCGCTCGCGGATCATGCGCGGCAAGAGCGCGAAATGGTAGTCCTGGACCAGCACAATCGGCCGCTCGTTGCGCGCCTCGGCAACTACCGTATCGGCGAACTTCCGGTTGACGGCCTCATAGGCCTCCCAATCCGACGCGCGAAAAATCGGGCGGGTGAAGGCGATATGGCAAAGCGGCCACAGACCTTCATTGGCGAAGCCCAGATAATAGGCCTGGTATTCTTCCTCCGTCAGCCAGACCCTGCGCAGCGTGTAGGACGGATTGCCAGGCGGCACCTCAACCCGGTCGCTCTTGTCGACGGTGAGACGGTCCGCTGTTCCGCCGCCATAGGCGATCCAGGTGCCGGCACAGGCTCGGGTGATCGGCTCAAGCGCCGATACCAGCCCGCTGGCCGGTACCAAGAGCTCGACGCCATCATCCCCAGTGTTGTGGATGTAGGGTTCGCGGTTTGACACCACGATCACCTGCGTCTCCGGCAGATCGTCGGCCAGGATCTTGCGCAAGGTGTCGGGCGACCATGTGATCAGCGCTGCATCGGCCGAGTGGCCGTTCTTTTCAAACTCCCGCAGCACTTTGCGAGCCGCTTCCGAAGCCACGTCCTCGCCGGCGGTGTATGCGACCGCTGGTGTGTGGCTGTGGCGCCGATGGAATATCGAGAACACCACGGCAACAACGGAAAGGCCCAGGCTCGCAAGGATCAGAAGCCAGAGTATCTCTAAGCCATAGTCCGACATCAGAAAACGATTTTCCTCCGGCCGGTCGGCGGCCATTCTGTTTTTCGAATTCGCAGCCGGCCAATCGTGACAAGCTGCCGTGCGTCGGAACGCTCAGACGGGCCATCGGTTCCGCTAATTGCAGCGCCGCGGTCAGTTCCATGCGAAAGCCAAATTAGGTCCGCACGATCAGCGGCACTAAGCCCTCATGCCGGTCGGCGAGAAAGGCGACGACCCTGTCGCCGACACGCTGGAAGGTGAGATCCACCTTCCTGGTGCCAACGCCCAGATGCCTCAGCGTGAGCGTGTCGATACCAATCGGCAGCCTGGGACGGGTGACGTGGATTTCGCCGTCCCAGCCGTCGATCTCCAGGCCGAGGCAGGCCTGCATCAGTCGCTCACGACGCTCTTGCTTCGGCCGAGGCACCGATCAGGCGCGCGTAGGCGGAAACGTAGTCGCGGGTCATTCTTTTGGCGGAAAACCGCCTTTCGAAGACGGCTCGCACCTTCCGCCTGTCGAGCCGCAGCATGCCGGGCATCGACGCGACCGCGCCCTCCATGGAATCCACGATAAAACCGGTCACGCCTTGATCAACGATTTCCGGCATCGCGCCGGAGTTCCAGGCGATCACCGGCGTGCCGCAGGCCATCGCTTCTATGACGGCAAGACCGAACGGCTCTGGCCAGTCGATAGGGAATACGAGGCCGGCCGCCTTGCCGAGGAATTCCGCCTTCTTATCCTCCTCGATCTCGCCGACATAGTCGACACGGTCACCGTCGACGAGCGGCTCGACCATCTCTCGGAAATAGGCGCGGTCGTCGTCGCCGATCTTTGCCGCAAGCTTCAGTTTCAGCCCCGAGCGCAGGGCGATCTCGATGGCACGATCCGGACGTTTATCGCGCGACATCCGGCCAAGGAAGGCGAGGTAGGGTTCCCCTGGGCTCGTCTCGAAAACCGGTTTGTAGAGTTCGGTCGGTAGCCCGTGGTGGATCGTCGTCAGCCAGTTGGCGTTGACGAGCCCCGTGCTTTGGCTACGGGAAACGGAGATCATCGGAAAGCGCGGAAAACGGTCATAGGCCGGCGCCAGATCGACATAGTCGAGCCTGCCATGCGGCGTCGTCACCGTCCGCTCGGGCATGTGCTCGAAGAAGGAAAAATGCAGGAAATGGCTGAGGTGAAAATGAATGATATCAAAATCATGAGCTCGTTTCCTCACCTCGGAAAGCATCGAAAGGTGCGCGGCTGTCTCGGATTTCAGCGGGCGTGGATCAAGACGCAGCGCACGCTCGCGACACGGCACCAATTTTGCCGACGTTTTTGTATCGCCACTGGCAAACAAGGTTACGTCATGGCCAAGCTCGACCAATTCTTCGGTTAGATAGGAGACTATGCGCTCCGTACCTCCGTAGAGCCGAGGCGGGACGGATTCATGGAGCGGCGCCACATGGGCTATTCTCATAGTCTGGCATTTCCTCAAAGATCATCGCTGAAGTCGAAATGCATCACACCCCCGAACGTTCCCGCGACTGCAAGAAGTCGGGCGATGACTGGCGCTTCACTCAGCCGACACGTGGCAATTTTATCGAGTCCGTGGGCGTTTTTGCCGGGAACCAATTGGCTGACCGTGAATTTAGTAGGGTTCGATCGAACGCATCGCGATCGACCGGGAGGAAACGATGAATCGCCTGCAGTTCTTTACGCCGGTGCGAATTTCGCGCGGGGAGGGAAAGCCTGTCGAAGAAATCGACAGTGTCAGCGAAGCGATGACGTTTTTGCGCCATTGGCCGAAAGGGCGGCGCGGCCCGGTGTATCAATGCGCGCTAAACTGCTGCGCTGCGGCTCTGGCGGGCCGGATGTCTGCCGAGGAAGCAAGAAAGGCTTTTACGGGCTTTGCCCGGATCACCCGGCTGCTGGATGACGACATGGCGCTGCCGATAGGCAGCGAAAAGATGGACAGCGTATACACGCCGAGGCGATAGATGCCGATCCATTTCTCTTCAACTTGCGCTGTGTCGGAGCCGGACGCGAGCGGTCACCTGGCTATCAGGCTCGTCTCAAGGGCCGAAAAATTGCTAAATCAGAATGGTTATGGGAACGGCCAGCACCATCGCAGTTCCATAGGTTCGGGAGGAACTCCCTTAAATTGGTCACCTAGGAGCGGTCGGGTCCAAACTCGACATAGTGACGGTCCGCGCCAGAGCATCCACGCCGCCAAAAGAGACAGGCTTCAAGGTGCAGTTTTGTGCACCTGTCTCTGTTGGCAAGCGCGGGCCCTCGCGTGAGGTCGTTGCCCACTAGATCCTTCAGGTCACAAAGAATGCAGCTGCCGTAAGCGAGAGACCTGGAGAAAGAGTGGCGAACTGTGTTTGAGCGGCGCCGCCGATCCCGTCGCTGTCGAAAGAGAGCGCTCCAGTTGAATTGTTATAGATGATGTGGTCCGAACTGTCGTGCGCGGCGGCACCAGCAAAGAAAGCACCGGATGAGAGGGCGCCCGAGCTCAGCCCGGCAAAAATCGCGTTGTCGAGGTGGATCTTGTCCTGGAGCTTGTTGAAGTCGGCGATCCTGTCGATATTGCCGGCTCCAAGAGCGGAGTTGAAAACGAAGGTGTCGTTGCCGCCGTTGCCGGTCAAGATGTCGGCACCACGGCCGCCATTGATGACATTGGAACCGGCGTTGCCCTGGATGGTCTGGGCGAACTCATTGCCGGTGAGGTTGATTGCAGCTGTGGCGGTCGGATACCTGGTGGCCAGAAGCTCGACCTGCGAGCCGGCCGCAAGCGCATAGCTCACCGTGGTGACCACGACGTCGCGACCGCCGCCGACCGCCTCAATCACCTTGTCGCCGGCATTGTCGATATAGTAGCCGTCGTTGCCGCCATAGCCGATCATCGTGTCAGCACCGCCGCCGCCATTGATGTTGTTGGCGCCGGCATTGCCCTGGATGGTCTGGGCGAACTCGTTGCCCGTCAGGTTCATAGCTGTCGTGCCGGCGGCGTTGGTGGTGGTGAGAAGCTCGACCTGCGCGCCGGCTGTAAGCCCGTATGCCACCGAGGTGAGCACCTTGTCGGTGCCGCCGCCGGTCGCCTCAATCACCTTATCTTTGGCATTGTCGACATAATACGTGTCATTGCCGCCGTAGCCGGTCATCGTGTGGGCGCCGGTTGACTGAAGTACATCAGCGCCGCTGGTGCCGTAGACGTTACCGTCGGTTGGCGGTGGTGGGGTGGTAGTGCTGGTGTTGTGTCGCAGGAAAAAGTCTTGCATTGACGGAGTGTTGCCAAGTGAGGTTTCGCCGTTCTGCGAGGCCCATTTATAAGCCATTTCAAAGGCAGGATTGGGAACCAGCCTGTCCCAGTGGTCCATCATGGTCTGCATCTGGGACGTCGTGGGCATGACATACGACCCGCCCGTATTGGTCGCCCAGCCGCCACCGCCAAACGTCTGATAGACCGGAACGATCGCGCTCTGCGGGATGCCTGCTTCCAACGCCGCAGCCACGGCTCTATCGATGTAGTTGAAGTCCACCGCAGTCGTGCGCACGGGATAAGGGTTTATTCCGTAATAATCGATCCCTGTATTCGCAGGATTGTAGGTATTGGAATAATTCGAGTCTGTGTACGACCCCATGTCCATCAGGGTGATGAAAGTCTTGGCACCCGGGAAATGGGAATGGATCCAGTCGGATTCCGCCTTCAGGTTGGCAGCGCTCACTTGGGTGTGATATCTGCCGGTGGGATCCGGCTCGTCAGTCAGGAAAAATCCAAAAACCTTCGGATTGTTGAGGAGAGGCGTTACCTTGTCGATAAAGGACTGGGTTACGCCATTGCTCTCGCCCAGCCAGATCAGAGCCTTCGAGCCATCCGGCAACGCGTTGACCGATGACGCGTATTGAAGATCAACTAGGTTGAAGCCATAGGCCTTGGCCTGGGATGCTGAAGCGCCCCAGGTGTAGTGCATCGTGGCCATGCGGATATCCCTCGTGTGATTCTGTAGCGCCCCGATCCCTGCCTACGCGACGGTCTATATTAGCGCCAAATCAATTAGCGACACGCTGTTGATAGAATCATTGATCTTGGATGGATCACCAATTTTCATGCGATTTGACTGCAGGGACTTGCGCGAAACTTGATGACGGCAATGCTGGATAAATAGCCAGTCGGTTGGGATCGCCTGGTTTTCCCGAACGGCCGTTGGGCGCGCGCGCCCTCCGAAGGCAGAGGTCATAGGTTCGAATTATGTCGGGTGCGCCAAGTGACGCCGGCGATTCGCGCCAGAGCATCCACGCCGCCAAACGAGACAGGCTTCAAGGTGCAGTTTATCCACCTGTCTCTGTTGGCGAGCGCAGGCCCTCGCGCGATGTCGTTTCCCTAGCTCCTTTAGGTCACAAAGAACGAGGTTGCCGTAATCGACAAACCTGGAGAAAGAGTGGCGAACTGTGTTTGAGCGGCGCCGCCGATCCCGTCGCTGTCGAAGGAGAGCGCTCCGGTTGAATTGTTGTAGATGATGTGGTCGGAGCTATCATGCGCGGCCTTACCCGCAAAGAAAGCGTCGGATGTGAGCGTGCCCAACTCAAGCTCGGCAAAAATCGCGTCGTCGAGATGGATCTTGTTCTGGGACGAGTTGAAGTCGGTAATCTTGTCGACATTGCCGTCACCAAGGGCGCTA
This sequence comes from Mesorhizobium sp. M1312, assembly GCF_040318115.1. Lineage (NCBI taxonomy): Bacteria > Pseudomonadati > Pseudomonadota > Alphaproteobacteria > Hyphomicrobiales > Phyllobacteriaceae > Mesorhizobium > Mesorhizobium sp. M1312. Next base: position 36,117 of record NZ_JAMYLQ010000004.1, read on the forward strand.
TTGAAGACGAAAACGTCGTTGCCGCCAAAGCCGCTCAACTTATCGGCACCGCCGCCGCCGTTGACGACGTTGGCGCCGGCATTGCCCTGGATGGTTTGGGCCAACTCGTTGCCGGTGAGGTTGATTGCCGTGGTGCCGGCGTCCATCGTGGTGCCAAGGACTTCAATCGACAAGCCGGCCGAGAGCGCATAGCTCACAGAGGTCCACACCCTGTCTTGACCTTGGCCAGAGGACTCGACCACCTTGTCGCTGGCATTGTCGACATAGTAATCGTCGTTGCCGCCATAGCCGCTCAACTTATCGGCGCTGCCGCCGCCGTTGATGACGTTGGCGCCGGCATTGCCCTGGATGGTTTGGGCCGACTCGTTGCCGGTCAGGTTAATTGCCGTGGTGCCGGCGTCCTTCGTGGTGCCAAGGACTTCAATCGATGAGCCGGCTGAGAGCGCATAGCTCACAGAGGTCCATACCCTGTCTTGACCTTGGCCAGAGGACTCGACCCCCTTGTCGCCGGCATTGTCAACATAGTATTCGTCGTTGCCGCCATGGCCGATCATGGTGTCGGCACCGCCGCCGCCGTTTATAGTGTTGGCACCGGCATTTCCCTCGATGGTCTGGGCCGGGTCGTCGGATGGGGGCGTGCCAGAATCGCTGACTGGAGGCGTGTCAGAATCGCTAACTGGAGGCGTCTCAGGCTCGCTAACTGGAGGCGTGGCAGGATCGCTAACGGGAGGCGTCTCAGGCTCGCTAACTGGAGGTGTGGCCGGGGCCTCATCCTGAAGATTGTGTTCCCGGAAGACGGCTTGCAGTTCCGGCGAGCTTTCAAGCGCGACGTCGCCTTCCTGCGAACCCCAGGCATAGGCGAAGTCGAATTCGGGCGACGGAACCAGTTCATCCCAGCGGTCCATCATCGTCTGCAGCTGATCCGCCGTCGGCATGACATATTTGCCGCCCGTGTTGGTCGTCCAATTGCCGCCGCCAAAGGTCTGATGGATCGGAACGATCTGGCTGGTCGGGATGCCCGACTCCACCGCCGCAGCCACGGTTCTGTCGATCATGTCGTAGTCGACCGTGTCTGTGCCGGTGCGCACCGGATAGGCGCTTATTCCAAACAGATCGATATGCGTGTTGTCATAGTTGTAGGTGTTGGAAAAATCCGAGTTTTCGGCTGACCCCATGTCCATCGCGGTGATGAAGGTCTTGGCGTCTGGCATGCGAGCGTGGATCCAGTCGGATTCGGCTTTCAGATCCTCAGCGTCTACCTGGGTGTGGTATTGGCCGGTGGGATCCGGCTCGTCGACGAGAAAAAACCCATACACCTTCGGATTGCCAAGGAAGGGGGTGACTTTGTCGATAAAGGACTGGGTCACGCCCTCGCCCTCGTTGAGCCAGACCATAGCCTTCGTGCCATCCGGCAGCTCGTTGACCTGGTCGATATATTGAACGTCGACCAGATTGAAACCGGCGCTTGCGACTTCTGTGGCGGACCCACCTGCTGCGAAATGAAGTGCCATTAATAATCCTTTTTTCTTAGCGCCCCGCGGTGCCTGCCTACTCGACAGCGTATATTAGCTTCAAATCACATACCCACACCCCTCTGATAGATTCGTTGATCACCAGCAGGATCGCCTCACGGAAGCAGAATTTTACTTAGGATAGCCACGGCATCGAAAAGCAACATTCCATTTTATCATCGTATACATTAACCCAAGGCATTCAGATAAATTGTACATTTCTTTCAGATTGGTCTTTAACATGCCTATATGTGATCCGTCTTCGACAGTGATTTCCTATCGAGTATTTTGCCTTTCAATAAGATTCTAGATGGCGTCGATGCCGGTATTTCGCGAAGATTCCTTGGTGATGCTGACCCGTTGAAGTGGCGCCACAAAAGTCGGAGTTTAACTGCCGGCAACTAGAGGCTATGAATAGAACGGCAGCCATAATAGCTTTTCTGTACAATATACACTTACCTGCAGGCAAATCTGACTGCGTTAAGCCAGGTGCTGAGCCAGGCCATGTTCTCTGGCGTCGCAACCCAATTTTCTGTGGACACAGTGGGCAGGTGCTCGCTTACAACCATGTCATCCGCCGACGACATTGCCGGCATCGGAGATGGTCGAGCTAAGTTACCTGCTGGTCGCAGACAGATTCTACCAGGGCGGAAGTGACTGAGATGCGGTTCAACCAGCGTACTGAGGCACCGGCCCACGGTCGGGACGATGCTCGGGCCGGCAAAGCACCGACCCAGACCGAGGTCTGACAACGGACGATTATCCGAAGCGCAGTCTTTGGTTGCCCGCCCGCCGGCGAACGCGCCCGCAGGATTTTTTCCTAAATTCGACGCGCAAATGATCCCGCCACACCCTTCACCACGCAGGATATGCGCGTCGAGGAAGCCCGCCATGCGGCCTCGGCATCACACCTGTGCAGGCCTTGGGCGTGGATTGCCTCGCCAAGCCGGAGACTTAGCTGCCTGATGTCGCAACACCTTGATCCAAATGCGGTTTGCCTCATGCAAACAGACGAGGACAGTAGGCAAGCCTGCCCGTACCGTGACTTGGCATCCATACACGCAGAAGAAGCGAAACCAAGGTCATGAAGGCAGAGTCAAAAGCCGGCCACTTCCCGCGATTCGGGGACGGCACATGGTCGGGAGAGGCAGGATGAACCCGCATCTCGTGTGTGTGGGAGGCGAGGATCACGCCTTAAGAATTCCGTTCCTGATGTCGCTTCGCGAAAGGGGTTTTCGGGTCACTGCAGTCTCGAGTGGCAGTGAAGCTGCGTTTTCGCGACATGGCATTCCGCATCGCCGCTATGGTTTCGACCGATTTGCCAGCGGCGGCAGCGGGGAATGGGGCGCCATCAGAACGATTCGAAAATTAATGTCGGAACTGCAACCAGATGTTGTCCAAAGTTTCGACACCAAACCGAACCTGCTGACGCCACTTGCGGTGCGCGGGAAGGCCCCAGTCATCCGCACGATCAATGGTCTGGGCTGGACATTCTCGTCGCAGGAGCCACGGGCTCTGGCCCTGCGTCCAGTCTTTTGCGGACTGCAATGGCTTTCGTCCTTCTGGACGGCTGCGACGGTCTTCCAAAATCGGGACGATCAGGCTTTCTTTGAACGCTATCGACTGATCCGACGCGGCAGCGGGCGGCTGATCCGCAGTTCTGGAATCGACGTCGATGCGTTCGCCATGGCAAGGCATCTTGCCCCGTCAGCGGCGAAAATGCGTGAAGAGCTTGGGCTCCAGTCCGCCGAAGTCGTAATTTTTGTCGGTCGGTTGACCCGCCAGAAGGGTATCCCGACACTCCTCAAAGCGGTCCCACGCATCCTATCTAAAAGGCCTGATGCGCGCTTCGTGCTTGTCGGTCCATGGGAATCCGAAGGGCCATTTGCCGTCGACAAATCAGACATCGATCGATATGCCCCCCATGTCATCGCCTTGGGTCCGCGACGCGATGTTCCAGCCCTTCTTGGTATGGCCGATCTGTTCGCCTTTCCGACACAATATCGGGAAGGGATCCCGCGCGTCCTGCTGGAGGCAGGACTGGCGGGATTGCCTATCGTCGCCTCAAGGATGCCTGGCTGCAATGACGTGGTTGAAGACGGATGGAACGGCTATCTCGTCCCACCGCACGATGTTGATGGCCTTGCGTCTCGAATAATAGACATCCTGTCCGACCGTGGTCACGGAAAGATCATGGGCGGTCGTTCTGTCGAACTCGTCCGGGAGCAGTTCGCGCTGCCGTGGGTAGTCGACCAGTATTGCGATCTCTACAAAAGTGTCCTTAGCGTCGAATCCCACGGCGGTCTTGCTCGACCGGCGTCCCCGATCTTGCTTGAAGGGGATGCCGCAAACCGCGGATTGGGTGGAGCACGCCGATGATCCGGGATGCGTTGCTGGCCAGCGGCATTGCGATGGGCTATGCGACGCAGTTCGGTGTTCCGGGATTGCCCTTCGGATATACCGAATTGTTCTTATCGCTTTGGATCATGCTGTCGATCGGGCGAGTAATCGCCGGTGGTCGCTTGGAGGCCACGCCGGCCCTGTTCCGTCTTGCGACCTTCTGGCTGATCATGACGCTCACCCTGGCGGTCGGTGCAATTGTCGGCTTACTGACCACGGCGGTTCTGGACCTCTCGGCGCCGATTCACGACATAATGGCATACATGCTGTTGGCCAGCGTCACCTGCCTGGCTGCCGCAGAGCCCGACGCCGATCGCCACCTGCGCCGCACTGCCTGGTGGGTGATCTGGATAGCAAATGCATGCTTTACCTTTCAACTGGCACTTGCGTGGGGTTGGATCCACCAACCCGGTGTCAATCCCTGGTTCTGGGATCGCTTCATGGGCTGGTCCGAGAATCCGAACCAACTCGCTATCTATTGCGCAATTCTTGGTCCGCTGGCTTTGCATCTTGCTACGACGACAAGCAGTCCCTGGGGGAGGGTGATCGGGTTCAGCAGCCTTGTTCTGATCGTCTATGTCGGTAGGCTGACAAAGAGTGATGCCTATCTTCTTACAGGCGTCGTGACCTGCCTGGTATTTCTAGGACTGCGGGGTCGGACATGGCTTACGACCGGTGACAAGGGCAGCGTTTCGCGGCAAGTCGCCGTCCTCCTGATGGTCGGCTTCCTCCCCCTGGCTATGTCGATGACGCCCTACGTTCTCAGGGACATAAGCAGCGTTGAAAATTTCGCCAAGAGCCTCAGCAAGGGGAGGGGCGGCGAGGAGACCGACTCAACCTTTACACTTCGCGTCACGCTCTGGGGTAATGCAGTCTACAAGGGCGTGACGTCAGCGTCTCTTGGCCTTGGTCCTGGCCCGCATGTGGACCGCCCCTCGGTCGAATATCGGCAGTTTCTGCCCGAACCATTCGAGGCTCACAACACGATCCTCGATCTGTACACGCAAGGTGGTCTGGTTGCGGTCCTGGCCCTGCTTTGGATCGTCGGCTCGGCGGCCATGTCGGCATGGCGTGCGAAGCTCGATGCGCTTTTTGCGCTGGTGGTGGCGATCATGATTTACGGGTTTCCGCACCTGATCATCCGCCACCCGATCGTTTGGTTTGCGCTGACCCTCTGTCTTGTTGCCGGAACGCCGCGAGTAATTTCGGCTACTTCCATGAAAACTTCCAGGGACTTGGGGTGACGGGATGTGTGGGGTTGCCGGAATTCTTCTTGCAAACGGTGCGGCTAGTGCGAAGCCGCTAAGGGCAATAGCGCAAATGACGACAGCCCTTCGTCACCGTGGGCCTGATGGCGACGGCTTCTGGGCAGATCGTGAAGCCGGCGTTGCCTTCGGCCACAGGCGTTTGGCCATCGTCGACTTGTCGGAGGCGGGACACCAGCCGATGCATTCGGCCACTGGCCGATATACCATCACCTTTAACGGCGAAATATACAATTTCCAGGATCTGCGCCGCGAACTTGAAGGCGCGGGCCATCGTTTCCGCGGCACCTGCGATACCGAAGTCATGCTGTGCGCGATCGAGAGTTGGGGGCTCGATACCGCACTCACTCGCTTCGCCGGCATGTTCGCTTTTGGATTGTGGGATATGAAGACGAGGACCCTTCATCTCGCCCGCGACCGAATGGGCAAAAAGCCGCTTTACGTCGCTTCAACACGCGATGCGCTCGTTTTTGCCTCCGAGTTGAAGGCGATCAACTGCTTTCCAGGTTTCTGTCAGGAACTCGATATCGATGCCGCCACGTCGATGCTGTCGAGGGGATGGGTACCGGATAACAAGTGCATCTGGCAAGGCGTGTTCAAGCTGCCGCCCGGCTCAGTCCTGTCGGTGACGGCCGCAGATTTCGCTGAGGCCCGCAGTGTCGCGTCGCTTTCGCATCGCATCCGATACTGGTGGTCGCTGGCCGAAGTCGCCGCGAAAGGTCGGCAGGAACCAATTGTCGGCACTGACGAAGAACTGACGGATGAACTCGACGACCTGCTACGACTTGCGGTCCGGGAACGCATGAACGTTGATGTGCCGCTGGGCGGCTTTCTATCCGGTGGTGTCGACAGCTCCGTCGTTGTAGCTCTGATGCAGGCTCAATCCACAAAACCGGTGCGCACGTTCACCGTCGCTTTCGGAGAGGGCGGGTTTGATGAGGCTCCCCATGCTGCGGAGGTCGCCCGGCACTTGGGCACCGACCATACCGAGCTTCACCTTTCTTGCGCAACCGCGCGCGAGGTCATTCCAGAACTGCCGCAGACCTGGGACGAGCCGTTCGCCGACGAATCGCAGATACCAACTCTGCTCGTAGCGAGGCTCGCTCGCCAGCACGTTACGGTGGCTCTGACGGGCGACGGCGGCGACGAATGCTTCGCCGGCTACGCTCGTCATCTCATGGCAGCCCGAGCGAGACGACAGCATAGGCTGCCGTCACCTCTGCGTCAGACGCTTGCGTCCGGTGTTGGATTGCTGGCTCGTGCAGCCCGTCACGATCTCGTCAGCAAGCTGCCGCTTTCGGCGCATGCGCGGCACGCGCTGCGGAGCGACCGGTTGGATCGCCTGGCTCGGCTGCTCGCAGCGGCAGATGAGGACGAATTGTATCAGCGGCTTAGGGGATCATCGACCGAGAACCTCACCCAGCATGAGCTGCCCTTATCAGTTCACGGCGCACCGCCGCTTGATGGCCTGCTGTCCCGTCTCTTGTACGACGACATGGTCGGCTATCTGCCCGGCGACATACTGGTGAAGCTGGACCGCGCCAGCATGGCCGCCAGTCTCGAGGGGCGATGCCCGCTTCTCGACCATCGGGTTGTCGACTTCGCCTGGCGGCTGCCGGCGGACGCAATGGTTCGCCACGGCAGAGGCAAGTGGATCCTTCGTCAATTGCTGCATCGCTATGTTCCCAAGCGGCTGACCGATCGGCCGAAGCAGGGCTTCGACGTCCCTATAGCAGTCTGGCTGAGAGGGCCGCTGCGCATCTGGGCCAGCGATCTGCTCGCCGATATGCGCGTGTCCGGAGACGGGATCTTCGACTTTGCGAAGGTCCAGACGTGCTGGCGAGATCACATGGATGGAAGGCAGGACCATTCTCGTGATTTGTGGGCGGCGTTGATGTTCCAGGCCTGGCGCAACGAGGCCCGTCGGCCACCGGCGCCGGCAACGGACCTGTATCGCGTACTCGAACTGGCAGGAGTGTAAAATGGAAGGTTCCATAGTCAGCCGCAAGCAACTTCCGCGCGCCACTGAGATGCACGTAACCGCGCACGAGACCAAGCCGCGCATGCGGCGGCCGCTGCGCGAGCAGATGGACGCGCAGAGCTCCATTCATCAACTCCTCATCACCATCGCGAGGAGAAAACGATTCCTGCTCGCCATGGTGGTTCTGGGCGGTGTTTTGGCCGGGCTTGCGGGTTTGGCCGTCCCTGTCGGCTACGAGGCGAGTACGCAAGTTATCCTCGATGCTCCAAGCAGGAATGGGCCCGCCGGCGCGGAACCTGCTCCGGCAATGCTGGATGCCAGCATTGACGACAATATAACCATGCTCTTGTCGCAAGGAAATCTGCGTCGCGTGATGGCAGAGCTGCGCAAGACAGAGGCCGGCGGCACTGCCGAACAAGGTGATGCCGGAACTGGAAGTTCTCGTCCCGACCCTGCTCGCGGCGGCCGGTCGATTTTGCGCTCATTTGCAGACGGCCTCTTGGCCGGAATTTGGCCGCAAAGCAAGCCGGAAGCTGCGGATGCGGCTGAACTAAAGGCGTTGCGAAAGGGCATGAGGGTTGGGCAGGAACTGCGATCGAGAGTCATCAGCATAGGCTTTACCGATCCCGATCCGGCGCGAGCCGCCATGGTGGCTAATACGTTCGCCCGATTGTATATCGACGATCTCGCGAAGAGACGCCAGGCAGCGGACAGACTGGAACTCACCTCGATAGTCGCTGCCCTGCCGGGCGTACAACGCGATCTGGCAGAAGCGACCGATCGCCTGGAAAAGTATCGGCTGAGCCATGGTGCAGTCGACCAAGGTGCTGCGGACAACGCCGCCAAGGAGACAGCTGAACTGAGCCAGCAGATTTCCTTGTCGAAAGCGCATCTCTCCGCCACGGAATCTCGCCTTCAACATATTCAGGACCTGCGAAAGGAGGGGGCATCGGTCGCCTCGCTCGCTCAAGCCATCGGATCACCGGCGCTGGCCGACCTGGCGGCTCGCCAGGCCAATGACACGGCAGATAAAAATCTGAGCGATGCGATCAACCGCGAGATCGAACAAGACACCGCTCGTCTCGCTGCCGAAGCCAGCATCTACCGGGCCCAGATTGCAGCTCTGGAAAGCCGCAAGAATGTGCTCGACGCGGTTGTGGCCGATACAGCCGGCCGGCTGTCTGGGCTGCGTGCACTGGAGCCGCAGGTCAATATCTTGACGGAACGATACAACCAGCTTCTGGCCCAACAACAGGACTTGATACGGCGCATCGCAACTCCTTCGGCCGGAGTGTCGGTCCTTTCGGCGGCATGGCCGCCGACGGTTCCTAAGACCCTGTCGCCGATTTTCCTTATCCCACCCGGTATGGTTGTGTTCGGGCTTCTTGGCGGGGTCTTCGTTGTCATTCGCAACCGCCTCGATCAGACCTTGCGGGGCGAAGCCGAAGCTGAAGCAGCGCTCGGGGTTCCATGCTTGGGGCTGATACCACAAGCTGCCACAATGCACGCCAAACGGCTGAAGCAGCTGGTTTTAGCCCAGCAGAGGTCCAGATACAGCCGCGCCGTGACGTCCCTGCTTGTCGCCGCAGCAGCCAAGCAAGCGAGGGATCGCTCGTCGCACATCATTCTCGTAACGTCCAGCGTCCAGGATGATGGCAAGACCGAGCTTGCATGGAGCCTGGCCTTGGCAGCCACCCGACTGGGGGGCCGAGTGCTTTTCCTCGATCTTGACCGCACGGGCGCCCGCCTCACGAACGAATTCCTGGATGAATTCTCGGCGCTCAAGCCACACAACTTCTTCGGAGACTATGTGAGCGAACGCTGTGCCTTGCACGATGCAATCGCGGGAATGCCTGAAATCGGAATCGACTTCATGGCTCTCGCACCGTCGGAGGATCTGCTGGCGTTACTGTCCACGGTCGACAATTCCCTGTTCACGGATGAGCTGCACTCGAGCTACAGCATCGTCATCATAAATGGACCGCTGGGACTTGGAGGGCCGGAGGCCGGGCTTCTGACGGGCTGGGCTGATGCGGTTCTTTTCGCGGTTCGCTGGGGCAAGACGCGACGCAGCATCGCACGCGGTGTTTTGGAAACGCTCGCGAGCGATGCGTCAGTTACGGTCCCTGTGGGGAGCGTTCTCACGCAGGTTAATCTCAAGAAGCACGCCGGCTATCAGTTCGGGGACAGCGCTGATCTTTTGCTCGAGGAAACATCATGAGCGTCACAAGCGGACTTCGAAGCAACGATGGTTGCGGAAATCGCGCGGGTGTCGCCACGATCGGATTGGACCCATGATCATTGAACTCTTCGGACCGCCTGGATCCGGCAAGAGGACCTTCGCTCACGCCCTTGCCCGGCGACTGCGGGAGGAGGGGTACCACGCCAAGGTTGCCCTCAGTCACCGGCCTCGCGAGAGGGGATCGAGCGTCGATCTCGGGATCTTCCTGGCTATTTTCAGGATCATATCGGCAATATTCTCAACATCAAAAATCCTGCTTTCTCCGAGAGGCAGGATCAAGGATCTTTCAACGTCCCTTTCCATGATAAGAGTGATGCCGCCAGACAAAAGAATATGGCGGGCCCGGCTCTGGCAGCACATATTGAAGCTTTCGCGCCGCTGGGATGAGGCGAAGCAATCCAGAGATGTAATCATATTCGATCAGGGCTATGTCCAGGCGATTGCGTCGCTGGCAATGTTCAGTGGCACCGCAGACAAGGTCGCGCTCGCAAAGGCGCTCAGCCTCGCGCCCGCAGCTGATTTCACGCTCAGAGTTGTTGCACCACGTGCGATCGTGGAGACGCGTTTGCAGCAGCGGATGGAGCATGAAGCGCCTGCGGAGCGAATTTTCGAGGCAGATTTTGACACAAACATGCGCACTTTCGGGGTATTTCAAAGCATAAATGACATTCTCGTCGGGTCCGACCGAAAAATCATTCCGATCCACACTCTCAACGATCAGTCCTCGTTAGAAGGCATTCAGTGTGTTGAGCGGAAAATAATCTCGAAAATTTTGCAAGCCGGCGGTGGACCTGCGGCCAAAGGCAGCCAAGGCCATGAGATACTCGACGCTGACCACGACTGTAATGATATGAAGACCGCACGAGCTTCTGCGGCCTCTCTTGCCGCGGGGGATATAGTTTTGTCCCATAACGAAGACATGCGCCGGAGTCTCGGCTACGCCAGCATCTTCGCTCTTTTGATCTATATCGGTGGTGCGGGGTTGACCAGCTTGGCGCAGTTGTTGATTGCGCGCCTCGTCGGTTCCACCAGCTATGGCATCTATTCCTATGTCCTGGCCTGGACCTCCGTGCTTGGCTATCTTGCAACGCTTGGTTTCAATGTCTCCCTACTGCGCTTCGTGTCCGCCTACAGGGCAAACGGGCGGCTTGACCTGGCACATGGTGTCGTCAGGTTTGCTCTGCAAAGATCGCTGGCGGCGGCGACGCTGTTCGGCATGATCGGCGCCGCTTTGATCTTTTTCTTTTCAGATCCTTCTCACAAGGAACTTGAAATCAGCCAGCTCCTTGGCATGGCAGCAGTACCTTTGGTTACCGCCTCCGCGCTGGGTGCAGCACTTATTCGTGCCTTCGGCGGTGGTGTCTCAGCGCTGCTGCCGGAACGCATCGTGCGCGACGGCCTGTTGTTGATGTTGCTGGGAGTCGCGGCCTTTTCCGGATCATGGACCCTCAACGCACCCTTGGTGATGCAGGCGGTGCTGGCAAGTTCGGGCATTACGGTCGGGCTGGTGTTCATTATGGCGACAAGGTTTCAGCCGCCTGGCTTGCGGCAGACTCAGCCCAGCGATGCGTCGCATGAGTGGTGGGCGGCGGTTCCGCCAATCATGCTCATGGCCGGGCTCGATGTTTTCATCAGTCGGGCCGGGGTTATGGTGCTGGGCTGGACAGGTCATATTCGGGACGCGGGAATCTTCGCCTTGGGACTGAATGTGGCGTTGCTTGTGAGTCTTGCCCTCGTTGCCGTCGGCGTGATGTTTTCGCCAGCAGCGGCTGCCCTTCATACCCGAGGCGATCGGAAGGGTCTGCAGCAGCTATTTTCGCGAGCCGCCATACTTTCCTCTGCCGGCGCCATAGCGATGGCCGTCCCGCTGGTTGTGGTTGTTAAACCTCTCATGAACTGGTTCGGTGAGGATTTCAGCACAGGAGCACCCATCGCGCGGGTACTGATGCTCGGATATGTCTTTGTCGCGCTGTGCGGACCCCAGCTGAATCTCTTGACGATGACGGGAAACGAATGGGCAGCAGCCGCCGCCATGATCGTTGGCGCTGTCGCCGGCATCATCGGCTGTGCGGCAGGAATCGAGCTTTACGGTCCGCTGGGCGCGGCGGTAGGCCTGGCACTTGCATTGGCCGTTTGGAACGTGGCGATGGCGATCTATATCAGAAAACGACTGAAGATCATGCCTGCGCTGATCTTTGCACTAGCGTCGTTCAGAACAGGCACAGTCGACAGCCGGCCAAGGTATTGGTTCTTGCGCTGATCGCGCGAGAGTATCGCCACTAAGGGGTTCGACCCCATGATCATTGAGATCTTCGGACCGACCGGATCTGGCAAGACAACGTTTGCTCACGCGCTTGCCCGGCGACTGCGCGGGGATGGATACCACGCCAAGGTTGTCCTCAGTTACCAGCCTAGCACCAGGGGAGGGAGGTTCGATTTCGGAATCTTCCTGTTCATTTCCAGAATTATGGCTGCGATATTTTCAACTTCAAAAATATTGCTTTCTCCGAGAGGCAGAATGAATCTTTCGACGTCCCTTTCCATGATCAGAATGCTTCCGCCAAAAAAACGAATATGGCGGGCCCGGCTCTGGCAATATCTATTGAAGCTTTCGCGCTGCTGGGATCAAGCGAAGCAATCTAGAGATGTAGAAATATTCGATCAGGGCTATGTCCAAGCGATTGCGTCGCTCGCAATGTCCAACGGAACCGCAGACAATGTCGCGCTTGCAAAGGCGCTCAGCCTAGCGCCAGTCGCCGATATCACGCTCCGAGTTGTGGTGCCACAAGCGATCGTGGAGACACGCTTGCTGCAGCGGATGGAGCATGAACCGCCTGCAGAGCGAATTTTCGAGCCAGATTTCGATACGAGCATGCGCGCTTTTGGGATGTTTCAAACCATAAATGACATCCTCATGCAATCGAATCGAAAAAATTCCAATCGAAACGCTCAACAACCAATCATCGTTAGAGAGCATTCAGTCAGTCGAGCAGGAGATAATTACGAAGATCTTGCAGACCGGAGGTGGACCAGCGGCCAAACGCGGCCAAACGCAGCCATGAAAGGCTCGACGCTGACGCAAGCGATATTGAAGATTGCAGCGGTCCGAGAAGTCCCACCCGATTCTCCGCGACCTCTGTTGCTCCAGCGGACATAGTTTTGCCCTAAACGAAGACATGGACCGGAGCCTCGGCTACGCCAGCGTCTTCGCTCTTTGACCTCATCTATATCGGTGGTGCGGGGTTGACCAGCTTGGGCGCAGTTGTTGATTGCGCTGTAGTCAGGTTTGCTCTGCAAAGATCGCTGGCGGCGGCGACACTGTTCGGCATGATCCGCCGCTCTGACCTTTTCTTTTCAGATCCTGCCCGCAAGGAACTTGAAATCAGCCAGATTCTTGGCATGGCAGCAGTGCAACTGTTGGCCCCAAGCGTCAGCGACGGGTCTCTAATGGGACAACACGTTCAAATCGAATTCGAAGGGCAACCGGTTGCCTGAATCCTGGTGGATGCCGGCGCCCGGATCCCGAAAAGCGCCAACCGGTTTTCAGGAAAGATCATGGTAAAAAACAAGTGAGAGTTCCATCCCAATATTATCGGGATGGAACATGCTCTAGGCGGCGGCCTTTATGGCAAGACCGAAATGCGGCCCAGAAGAGCCACCAGTTCCGCCTGACGTCTCGTTTCGGTCTTGGCGAACAGCGAGGCAAGCTGGGAGCGGATCGTGGTGCGGCTGAGGCGCCAACTGCGAGCGATCTCCAACGGCGCATCGCCCTGAGCCAAGCGCAGCGCAAGGTGCGTTTCCGCGCTCGTCAATCCAAACATCTTTTGCAGCGTCTGAGGATTTGGCCCCGACCTGTTCTCACGGTCCAGCAATGCCACAATGCTCGTTCCGTCAGGAGCGACAAGGCCGTTTTCTTTCAGTATCACCGGCCTGTCGCCTCTGCTGCGGATCACCACCCAAGACAGTGAACCCGGCAGGAAATTAGCCGGAACATTTGCGATCAGTCGCCTTAAGGCTATCGAAAGTTCACTGGCTGTATCAGCCGCTTCGCCCTGGCGCTCCAGCGTAGTTTGAGCGGCTGCGTTCCATTCGACTACTTTTCTTTCGCGGTTCAGTACGAGATAACCACAGCCGATGCGGTCAAGCATGCCGGTGATGGATTCCAGGCTGCGTCTTCTTGGTTCCTCGACCCCTGTGTCCGGTCGATCTGATGCACGAGCTAAAGGATAGGCATATGTGGGTCGCATCATCTGCGCGTCGGGATTATACTTGGTCCCTATTGTAATGTATCGTTTGCCCGCAACGACATCGCTGTGTCTATCGATCAGAGTCATTTTTCAAGCTCCCCAAAGTTTCACGGCCCGAAATAAGTTGTTCGGGATTTACAAACAGTCTTGTATGCATAGGGCTCGCAAATACGGGCCCTATTACGTTGAAACTCGATATATTCTGAGGAGTTCTGACCAAGTCATGCCTCCCCCCGTCTGATAAAATGCGCGCTGGGATAGTGGTATGGCAATCCTGCAGTCGTACTAGGTTGTACGTTTTTTGCTCTAGTCTCGACGGCCTAGTCAAAAGGTTGTAGTCTACGCCCATGAACTCGCAGTCGCGCAGGTCGGATTCGAACCCATCAGGCAGACTGCTAACTCATATGGCCTCCGCGTTGGTACTGGCGGCTACACTGATATTTGAAACAAAAGCGTCGGTATATATTGGGGAAGGTTCGAGTTTTCTGGAATTTATTCCAGCTATTATCATCATTTCCTACCTTGAAGACCGTGGGCCTGCGCTTGCGGCGACAATCTTGATGGTGGCTGCCGGCCTGTGGGCACGAAGCACCCTGCATGGTCAGATCTCCAGCGAGGATTGGGCGCGCGCCATTCTGCTTGTGGTTTCGGGCGGCGTGATTGCCATGACTTTTCATCGGCTGCGGCAGGACCTGAGTGAGCTGCTGGAAGTAGCAGAAGCCAGACTCGCTGCCGTCGAAGCTACCGAAAGCCGCTACCGTTGGGCTTTCGAACGCGCCGCCATGGGATTCGCAAACACCAACGAGAGAGGTGAGCTGCTGCAATCCAACAGACGCCTCAGCGAGATGACTGGCTACGAGGAGGAGGAGCTTGCCCAATTGCGGCTCGAGACACTCGTTCATCCGGACGACCGTGATGCCTTGGAGCAGTTGCTGGCGGGCCTGGGTAACGACTCTGCTTCGTTCGCTTCGGAGGTGCGTCTGTTAAGAAAGAACGGATCGGCATTCTGGGCGCGGCTAACCCTATCTTCATCCGTGCCCGACGGGGTTCTCTCAGAGAGCATCTTCGTGGTGGTCGACGATATCTCGGAACGACGAGCCGTACACGAAGCGCTTCGGGCTCAGAAGGAGTGGCTTGATCTCGCTTTGTCTGCTGGACGCCTGGCCACGTGGCGGATCGACCTGAAAGACGAGATCGTCACCGGCTCGGGCACGTTCTGGGACATTCTCGGCCTGCCCCCGGCCGCTAGCCGCCGTTTGGACGAACTGTCAGCCGTCGTTCATCCGGCGGACTGGCCAAAGCTGGTAGCATCGAGAAAGCTCGCATCCGTCATGAACTACGACGTCGAGATTCGCGTCCGACGACCTGACGGACATATCCGCTGGGTTGCCTTGCGCGGAAGGGAAGAGAAATACGATGATCGTCTACAGCGGCTCGGCGTGGCCGCCGACCTGACCGAGCGACGACAAACCACGCTGCTGCGCGCCGCGGCAAAGAAGCGGGAGCGCATTATGCTCGAACAACGCCACAGGTTCAGCAACCTGTTCCCTGTGATCACGGCGTTGGTGAACATGGTCGATGTTCCCGAGAACAATGTCGCCAGGTACAAGGAGACGCTCATCGACCGGATTCGTGCGCTCGAAGCAACGCATCTGCTGCTTTCACGCAACGGCAATGCGTCGGGGATGCTCCACGATCTCGTTGTTCAGGAGTTGCAGCCGTATATGGGAACACGCGACATATCGGTCAGCGGTCCTTCCGTTGTGATATCAGGCGGCGCCGCCGAAAGCTTTGGGATGGTTGTTCACGAGCTTGCGACCAATTCCTTGAAACATGGAGCGCTTGGCGATTCAAAAGGCCGGATCGAGGTAAATTGGACGTTCGCGTCTGAAGACGCAGGTAGTGACATCGTGTTCGAGTGGGTGGAATCGGGGCGGCGGCGGACTTCAAAAATTGTCCGTCATGGTTTCGGTTCCATGATAATCGGAGTGGATGGGGCGCCGCTTGTCGGTTACTCGCCCAAGTTGGAAATGTCGGATCACGGGCTGCGATATTCGCTGCGGCTGTCGCGCAAGGAAATCGGCCCATAACGCATTGGCGCAAAAGCCGGGCTCGTTTCTAGACGCCATAATGCGTAGATTCAAAATTTTAGAGCGCCCCTTGCGTGTCCAAAAGGACGCGGTGCTTTAGTTGATATCCCTCGTTAGCCAGCTCTTCAGCATAACGGCAGCCTCTGTCCGATTCCGTACCCCAAGCTCACGCAGAACCGCAGCGGCATGGATTTTCGTCGTCGCTTCGGCGATTTCCAGATCGCGCGCAATTTCCTTATTCGAATACCCTTCCGCCATCAGTTTGAGGACCTCCTTTTGCCTTGAGGTCAGCCTGCCAAGATTGCCACTGGTGGTACGTCGGTGTGGGATATGCTCGGAGGGAGTAGGTACGTGGGTTGCTTGCGCGGCACCGGGGCGCGACAGAAGTGCAGGGACATAGATGCGGCCCGAGAGGATTTCGTTGACGGCCATCACGACCTCCTCGTCTCTCTGCGACTTTACGATATAGCCGTGAAGGCCGATCGACAGAGCCGTGAGTATCTCCGAGCGTGAATCATTCCCGGAAACGATCGCAAAACGTGTATCCGGATAAGCCGACAGAATGCCGCTGAGCACTTCCTGATTGAACAATCCCGGCATGTTCAGGTCCAGGATCGCCAGATCAACTGACGCCTGTTCCGCCAGCAGACTGAGTACGGCATCGAAACACGACGCCTCAAATATTTCCACACCTGGAATGCCTGCGGTCAGTGCCAATCGCAAGCCACGACGATACAAGCCGTGATCGTCGGCGATGACGATTCGATACATTGAACTACCCCAACGAATCCTGGAATGATTGAACGGTGATGGCCTTAAAGTCGTGGCCGACCACTCGTCGATTCATCCAGTCAACACCTGCGATGCCCCAACACCGCAAGCGTCAGATTGCTAATATAATCCTAAATAACCGGAAACGCTCCTCTTATTTTTGAAACCCGCGAACGGAGCCCGCCGACCTGTCGAATATCCGTTCTCAGCCTCCAAGACCCATGTCCCAACAGCTCGCGTTGATGCCGATACCGCGCAATCGCCGGGTTGTCGTAGGTCGTTCCGGCGATTGATGGATGCTAGGCTCATTGTAAGCACTCATTCGGGTTTTGTCGGTCTTGTGGCCCCAAGCTGATCGGCCAAGAACTGATCGCTGAAGCGCGCTCGGAGCCTGCCTCTGTGACAGGCGCCAGCCTTCGTCGATCAGCACGGTTATTGAATACCAGAATGTCTGAATCGCTACCATTCGAATGCACGACGACATCCCCCCCGACGGCCACATACCATCTAGCTACAATGTCCGGATCAGGGCCGGCGGGAAACCTCACCGGTCCTTTAAGAGAACAAGAACGCGGCTTTACCGGATCCTGTGGCTGTAACGATGGCGTTCAGGTCGAGTGAACATGGGAGGACCAGATGAAAGCAGTGATTCAATGTGGTGGAATGGGGACCCGCCTTCGCCCCTTCACATCGATCTTGCCGAAACCGCTCATGCCGATCGGTGCTCGACCGGTTCTTGAGATGCTTCTGAAATGGCTGCGACGCAATGGCATCCAAGAGGTCTACATCACAACCGGGTATCTCGGCCACTTGATCCGCACCGTATGCGGAGATGGCTCGCAGTGGAACCTGAAAATTCGATACACGCAAGAAATGGAGCCGCTCGGCACCATCGGACCGCTCTCCTTGATCAGAGACGAGCTGACAGAACCATTCATAGTCCTCAACGGCGATGTCCTTACCGATCTAAGTCTCAGTCGATTTGTGGCAGCGCACCGCAAGCACACCGATCCGGTGACGATCGCCACAGCCTGCCGCCTGATCAAGATGGACTTCGGCGTCATAGACGAAGTCGACAACACCGTGCAGGTCTTTCGCGAGAAACCGACGCTTTCGCACCTGGTCAGCATGGGAATCTACTGCATGAATCCAGACGTTCTGCAGTTTATTCCATCTGGCATTCCCTTCGGGTTTGACGACCTGATGCTGCAGATGATGCAGAACGGTACAACTGTCCACGTGTACAAGCATGATGGTCTCTGGCTCGATATCGGGCGCGTCGACGATTTCCAGAATGCACAAGCCATTTCCTGGGAAGACCAGTCGGCCTCGATCGAGGTCACTGCCACGGCCGCATGACGAGATCGCCAAGCCGATCCCACAGTCCAACAGTCTAGGAGGTTATGATGCTCTTGGTCAGTGCCCCAATTTTGGGTGTGCCGGAGAAGGCAGCTTTGTCCAAGGTCATCGATAGCGGTTGGCTGACCATGGGAGAGCAGGTGAGAGCCTTTGAAGAGGCTTTTGCCCACATGCATGGTGCAGAGGATTGCGTCGCGGTAAGTTCTTGTACGGCAGCGCTTCATCTCATTCTACATGCACTCGGTATCGGACCAGGCGACGAAGTGCTGGTCCCGTCAATGACCTTCGTGGCGACCGCAAACGCGGTTCTCTACGTCGGTGCCACTCCGGTCTTTGTCGATATCGAGTCGGCCGACGTGCCGCTGATGTCGATCGTGGAAGCTGAAGCGCGATGCACCGCGCGCACCAAGGCGGTCATTCTCGTACATTTCGCCGGCTATCTCGCCAATCGCGAAGAATGGCAGAAGTTCGCTCGAGCCCGAGGGCTGCAGATCATCGAGGACGCCGCGCATGCGCCGGGCCTCAAGGAGGTAGGTACATTTGGTGCCGCGGCCGCCTTCAGCTTCTATGGCAACAAGAATATGACCACGGCGGAAGGTGGAGCCGTGATTGCCCGAGATCCCAGGCTGCTTGAGACAATCCGCCAGGCTCGTGGGCACGGCATGACCACGGGGACACATCAGAGGCTGAACAGTCGCACGCCGCAGTACGATGTCACCATGCTCGGATTCAACTATCGCATGGATGAAATGCGCGCTGCAATCGGACTGGTCCAGCTGCAGAATTTGCAGGAGTGGAACGAGATCAGGCGTATTCTGGTCATGCTGTATCGACGTCTGATCGCAAAACATTGTCCGGCCGTGACAGTTCCGTTCCACGAGCCGCGGACGTCCGCCTATCATATCATGCCTGTCCTTTTGCCGCGTTATGCTGATAGGCAAGACGTCATCGATGAATTGCGCAGGCAAGGAATACAAACCACCATCCATTATCCGCCGGTGCACCAGATGACGCTCTATCGCGAGCTTTTCCCAGGCACATATTTGCCGCGGACTGAGGACTTTGCCCAGCGTGAGCTCACGGTGCCACTGCATCCCCAGATCACCGCGCCTGTCGTCGAATCAGTGGCTGCCGCTCTTGCCGCTGCAGTCCACAGTTGCGCCCAAGCAGGAACAGCAGCATGAATGCCTTGGATTTATCCATTCATCGATCTGTTGTCTCAAGGGCCGCCCATGGGTTTGCGAGACGAGCAATTGATCTCGTGATCGCTACAGCAGCCGCCATAGTCTTCGCTCCGCTGATGCTGGTGATCGCCCTGGCGCTTTTACTGGAAGGCGGCCGGCCAATCTTCTTTACGCAGACCCGCGTGGGTGCCGGTGGGCGGCCGTTCCGCATTTACAAGTTCCGCAAATTCGCGGTGCGATGCGATCCGGGCGGCTTGGCGCTGACCATGGCCGGCGACAGCCGCATGACGAGAATAGGCCGGTTCCTCGCCCTCACCAAGTTCGACGAGCTCCCGCAACTGTGGAATGTCTTTAGAGGCGAGATGGCAATTGTCGGGCCGCGGCCGGAGAGCCTTGTCTTTGCCGATTGTTTCCGTGGTGGCTTTGAGGCTGTTCTGCAATACAAGCCGGGCTTGTTGGGTCCGGCCCAGGTTCTCTTCCGGCATGAGGCCAAATTCTATCCGCAATCCGCGGATCCGATGCAGTTCTACCGCGAGGTTCTGTTTCCTGCCAAGGCCAGGATCGACCTCTCCTACTATCCGCAGCGGACGATCGCCGCTGACATCATCTGGATGATGCGCGGCTTTCTGGCGGTTCTCGGTTTGGTCTCGCGGCCGCCGATCGGCCTGGTTTCGCCGCCACCAATCGGCATGTGAGACCATGCTTGGCATGGCCACGCTCTGGTGAATTCGCAAGGTCAGCGCTTCACGTCATAGGGGGTACGTTTAGTCATGAACTACAGGGGTAGGAAAGTTCTGGTAACGGGTGCTGATGGGTTCATCGGGTCGCATCTCACCGAAGCGCTCGTTCGTAGTGGGGCGGATGTCACAGCGCTCGCCCTCTACAATTCCTTCGACAGTCATGGTTGGCTGGATGATTTGCCGGACACCATTCGAACCCAGCTGAACCTCGTCCGCGGCGACGTTCGCGACAGCGCGTTCCTGAGCCGGATCATGCGTGGCCAGGCCGTTGTGTTTCATCTCGCTGCACTCATCGCGATTCCATACTCATACGCGGCCGCCCAATCCTATGTGGAGACTAACATCCTGGGCACAGTGAATGTCCTCGAAGCGGCGCGGCAATGGGAGACAGAGCGTGTGGTGCACACCTCGACCAGCGAGGTCTATGGCACCGCACAGACCATGCCTATCCGCGAATCCCATCCGCTGCAGGGCCAGTCACCCTATTCGGCATCCAAGATCGGCGCGGACATGATGGCAGAGTCCTACGCCAGGTCGTTCGACGTCCCGGTCGTGATTTTGCGGCCGTTCAATACCTACGGCCCACGTCAGAGTGAGCGGGCCATCGTGCCGACCATCATAAGGCAGGCTCTCGACAAAAATTGCCCGGCGATCATGGTCGGGGACACAAGTCCGGTCCGCGACCTTACTTTTGTGGAAGACACTGCGGCGGCATTCCTGACCGCAGGTTCGGCCGAGCTCGAATTCGGCCATGCCTACAATGCCGGAAGCCAGCGCGCTGTGACGGTCTCGGACGTCTTGGATCTGGTGCTCGAGTTGAGCGGCTCCAAAAAACCGGTCCACCGCGACGAACGCCGTCTGCGGCCGCAGAATTCCGAAGTCCGTGCCTTGCTAGCCGATTCTTCGCAACTCGAGACGAAGACCGGATGGCGGGCGCAGACCAGCCTGCGGGAAGGATTGGAGCGAACCATCGGATGGTGGCAGGCGCGCCTCAGCGAAGGCCGCGTACGCCGCGAAATGGGCTATATGACATGACCTTCTACCAGCGTGCATCGGCTCTGCTGTTGATTGCCGTTGCGATGTCGTTGGGTCTGCCCGCGGCCGGAAGCCGGCAAAGCAGCGAGCAGACACAATTTGTCGCGCCGGTGACGATGGATCTGCCCGACTATCTGCGCCAAGTGACGGATCCGGCGTTTGGGACGATCTTCACGCGCATTACCAAGCCAGGAGCGCTTGGCAATGGTGTCGCGTGCGAGAACAAGTATTGCAGCCACCGTTATTCGAGTGCTCAAGCTTGGAATTCAGACCAGAGCCTTCTCGTCATCACCAATGGCTGTAGCGGCGGCATGTGCTTTTTCGACGGGCACACATATGCCCCGCTGTTCCGTCGCGCTCGATCGACTGAATGCGAATGGCACCCTGAAAACGCCGCTCTGATGATCTGCGTTCAGGGACGGCAAGTATCAACCTGGGCGCCACGGACCAATCGCGAAGACGTCCTGTTTGTTTCGACCGAGCATCACGATTTCCATTTCGGACCGGGCAAGGGCAACCCAAGCCGTGACGGTGACCGCATAGCCGTGCGCGCGGTGCGTAAGGATGGCGATGCGGTGGTCTTTGCTTACGATCTCAAGCAGCGGCGGAAATTCCCGGACATCGAACTTGAGCATATTGGCGGAACCAACGGCACCTGCTCGATTTCTCCGCTCGGAACCAACATTCTATGCCTTCAGGAGATAACAAGAGGCGTCGAACAGGGCTTCATTTTCAGTGTCGAGGGCACTTTGCTACAAAGGTGGGTGGAACATCACCGGCCCGGACACGGCGATATGACAGTCGATGAAGACGGCAGCGAAGTCTATGTCGGCATCAGCAAGTCCGATCCGGACAAGTTTCAGGTGATCAAGCGAAGGCTGTCCGACGGCAGGGTCACCCCGCTTACGAAATATGGCGAAGCTATGCATGCATCTCTGCGTGCGCTGGACAGGCCTGGCTGGGTGTTCCTGACCTATGGCGGCGATCCGGACGAAATATCGGCTCACCTGGACTGGGCGCCATATGCACAGGAAGTGATCGCGCTGCGCATCGATGGCAGTGGCGAGGTTCGCCGCATCGCACAAACGAGAAGCACTCAGTTAGACTATCGAAGCGAGAGTCACGCCTCGCCGTCGCCTGACGGCTCGCAGGTAATCTGGTCGAGCAACTGGGGCGTGGCCGGCGGGCCAGTCTACGACTTCGTCTCCCGTGTCGATTGGCCGGAAGAGTCGACGTTGAACCGGAAGGAGATTGTCACCAATGGTCTTCACTAATCGAATCCTACTTGCCGCGCTTGGCATCCTGACTGCGATGGGTATGGCCGCCGCAGCGGAGACGCGGGTCGCATATCGACTTTCCGCCGGCGATACCGTCGAGATAGGAATCGCCTCCATCCCGGAACGGACGCAACGTGTCATGGTTCAAATGGACGGCACGATCGCGCTTCCCGAAGTCGGCATGGTTTCGGTCGGCGGCCTCACTCCCGCCGAATTGCAGACACGCATGGAGACGATCTTGACTACCAAGATATTTCACCAGCGTCTGCCCGATGGGCGGGAGCAAATGATCGTCGTCAAGCCGAGCGACGTCACCGCCGTGATCGCAGAGTATCGCCCGATCTATGTGACCGGCGACGTGCTCACTCCCGGACAGCAGGCCTACCGACCGCTCATGACCGTGCGGCAGGCGATCGCCGTGTCTGGGGGGTTCAGCCTCCTGCGGTCGCGGGCAAACCAGGTTGGCCCAGATCCGGTGGATCTGCGGCGTGACTATGAATCGGCCTGGGGGGAGTACACCAGAGACTATTTTCATAGCGCCCGCCTGCGCGCCGAACTTCAGAACCAGGCGAATTTCGACATGAAGGCACCACAAGGGTCACCCTTGTCGGCCGCTTTCGTTTCGGCAATCACCCAGGCTGAAGCAGAAGGGCTCAAGATCTCGCTGGACAACTTCCAGCAGGAGCAAAGCTACCTTGAACAAAGTGCCAAGGCTGCTGCGGCGCAGATCGAGGTGCTGCTCAAGCGCGAGAAGGCCGAAGCCGAGGCAGTGAAAGCGGACGAGGAAGACCTGGCACGAATAACGAAAGTGCATAAAGCAGGCAATCTGACCAACGATAGACTCGCCGATGTCCGGCGCGGTGTGATTCTCTCTTCCAGCCGGGCGCTCGAAACGTCGGTTGAGCTCATGAGAACACGACGCCAGCAGGATGATTTTGTCAGGCAGCGCGAGCGCAATGACAACCTGAGAAGGATGGCTCTTTTGACTGAGCTGAAGGATACCAACGTGCGTCTTGCCGACATCACCGCAAGACTTCGCGCCGCCAGCCAAAAGTTGCAGCCCACGGGGGCGTCTGCCCAGCCACTGCCGGTTGCCGGCGAGACCATCCAGGCTCAGGTCACGATCATCCGCAAGGTCGGTGAGGAATGGCGCAAACAGCCGGCCGGAGAAGACACCGAGGTATCACCGGGTGACACGATAGAGGTAAGGTTCAGCAGCGGTCTCGAGACCGCCGCGACCCGATAGACTGCTGCACCTTGTTCTGTCGCGATTGCCGATTGCGTTACTGTCTGAAAGCTCTGGAAACCTGGTCGGTAAAGGGTTTCAGCAAGTAGGACCATACATTGCGCTCGTCGGTGCGTATGTGAACTTCGGCGGGCATGCCGGGTTTGAGGATTTTCGCTCCCGTCAAGCAGGTCGCCGCATTTTCGACGTTGATGCGTGCCGAAAAGTACGAAAGCTGGCGTTGCTGATCTTTGATCAGATCTGCAGAGATGCGGTTGACCGAACCTTGGCAAACAGGTGTCGTCCCTGCGTCGAAAGCCGGAAAGCGAATTGAAACCCGCTGTCCAGGACGTACATCATCGATACGCTCTGGAGAAACGAGCGCATCCACGACCAGGTTGTCGGTATCGGGCACAATCATCATGAGCACTTCTCCGGGGGCAATCACGCCTCCGATGGTGTGGGTTGAGGATTCTTGTACCGTTCCCGACTGTGGAGCGCGAATATCTGTCCTGGCGAGTTCGTCTTCCGCCACGACCTTGCGCTCATTGAGTTCAGTCTGCTTGGCTTCCGTTTCGCGCAGTTCGCTCGTTACCTCGCTCCGCATTTGCTCATCGAGCTGAAGCACCTGCAGGTCAGTTTCACTGATGCGCGCTTGAACCTCCGCGATTGCTGCGACAAGCCGTCCTGACTCGCCGCGAGTCCGGCTCTTCTCCAAGCTGATAGTGCTCAGCCTCTCTTTAGAGACCAACTTCTTTGAGTAGAGAGACTCGACGTCAGCAAGGTTCAGCGTCAGCAGGTCCAAGGACTCATCCATCGCCGCCTGCTGCGCTTTGAGGCCATCGATCTGACGTTCCAATTGCTTCGAGCGGCTTTGCAACTGTGCCTTCTGGCCAGCTAGCGCCGCGGCACGGCTTTCGAACACGGCGCGTTCGCCACGGACAAGTGACGCCAGTTGCGGGTCGCCCATCCGGGCCCGAACGGTGGGTGGAAGTTGCATTTCCGGCAGGCCCTGTCGCTCGGCCTCCAGCCGCGCCAGGCGAATGGTGGCGCGGTCGAGATCCTCGCTGACTATCTGCAGGTTTGCTCGTGTCAACGTGTCGTTCAGCCTGACCAACACATCGCCGGCACGCACATGGTCCCCGTCCTTGGCGAAGATGCCGCCGACGGTGCCGCCGGTCTGATGCTGGACTTTTTTTATGTTGCTTTCGACCACTACGGTGGCGGGCGCAATCACCGCGCCGGCAATCTTGGTCAATCCCAGCCAGAGTCCTCCGCCGAAGATCAACAGCAAGGTGGTCGCCAGGCCCAGGATCAGATTGGCCCTGATACCATCCGGCTCTTCGATTGGATTGGTCCCGGTCTCTTGGCTTGCGTCTTGGCTTACGCGAGCGACAGGAGCAAATGATGACAGGGTCACAGCAGACACGGAGCAAGACCTAAAGAGACGTGACAGGGTCACGGCAGACACGGAGCAAGACCTCAAGAGACGTAGCAACACCTCACGCATGGCCGCTTGCACCTTGCTGCAACGGGACGACACTATTTTGCCGCGGGAAGGGCCGGACAACATTTGCCAGAACGTCTTCGCGCGAGCCAAATGAATGGAGCATGCCATTCGACAAGACGAGCACCTGGTCGATGTTGACGAGAGCTGACGGACGATGCGCAACAACAATCGCGATGCCGCCACGCTCGCGCACGGTCAGGATTGCCCCAGCCAGGGCAACATCGCCATCTGCATCCAGATTGGAATTTGGTTCGTCGAGAACGACAAGGAATGGATCGCCATAAAGCGCCCTGGCGAGCCCGACGAGCTGCCTCTGCCCAGCCGACAGGGCCGCTCCGCCTTCACCGATGCGCGTTTGGAAACCTTCCGGCAGCCGCATGATCATCTTGTCCACGCCAGCAGCCTTGGCGGCTGCTAGCACGCCCTTTGCGTCACTCTTGCCGCCGAACCTTGAGATGTTGTCTGCGATCGTTCCGTCGAACAGTTCGACGTCCTGCGGCAGGTAGCCGATATGGGTGCCGAGCAGCTCCGAATTCCATTGATCGAGCGAGGCGCCGTCCAACCTTACCGTTCCGCGAAGCGGCTTCCATGCCCCGACCAACGCACGCACGAGCGTCGTTTTGCCAGAGCCGCTCGGGCCGACGATCGCCAACCCCGCGCCGCTCGACAGGCGAAAGCTTACATTGACGAGCGTTGGTCTCTGCAGACTTGGCGGCGCGACCGTCAGTTCCTCGACCGCAAGCTGTGTCTGTGGGCGCGGCAGCTCCATAGGGTCTTTCTGGCTACCGAAAGCATCCAACGCTGCCGCCAGATCGGTATAGCTTCGCCGGGTGGCCAGAAATCCTCTCCAGTTTGCGATTGCCACATCGACCGGCGCCAATGAGCGGCCCAGCAATATGGACGATGCGATGATCACGCCGGGCGAAGCCTCGCCGCCGATCACAAGGTAGGCACCAAGCCCCAGTACGGAGGACTGCAGGGCCATTCGGAGTGTCTTCGACAATGAACTCGCTGCGCCAACGACATCGGAGAGCTGTTCCTGGTTCTTGAGGTAAAGATGGCTGATCTCATTCCAGCGCCGACCGAGCTGAGCGGAAAGGCCCATCGCCTGGACAACCTCCGCATTGCGGCGGCCGGAATCGGCAAGAAGCCGCTGTGCCACGAGCGTTTCAGATGCCCGCGCGGCGGGTTTGCGGGCAACGACTTCCGCGACTACCGTCAAAAGTACGACAGCAGCCGCGCCGAGGGTTGCCAACACACCAAGCGAAGGGTGCAGCAGATAGATGACCACCATATAAAACGGAATCCAGGGAGCGTCGAAGACGACCGTCGGTCCCAGTCCGGAAAGAAAGCCGCGCAACTGGTCCAGATCGCGAAGCGGCTGCACCCGGTTCGCATCCTGCCCAGCAGTAAGCGGTAGGGAAAGCGAGGCAGCAAACGCCTTTTGCTGCAGATCTCTGTGCAGGCGGCTGCCGATGCGGACCAACAGGCGAAGCCTGACGAAATCGAGGAGGCCATAGACAGCGTAGAGGCCAAGCATCCCGATCGTAAATCCGATGAGAGTCGGAATGCTCTGCGAAGGCAGCACGCGATCGTAGATCTGGAGCATGTAGACGGAGCCGGTCAGGGCGAGAACGTTTATCACTGCCGAGAAAACGCCGACGCCAACCAGTCCATGCATTGAGCCGAACATAGCGGAACGTAGATCGGGCGAGCGCCCTTGCGTTGACTTCATGATCTGCGATCTTTCGTGCGAAATTGCCGCGCGAACGTATTGGTCATGTCGGTGATGGGTAAACCCTCTTGCCTTGCGGGAAGCGGCTACTTTCCGTTAGCCACTGAAACATTACGTTTTGCTTACGTATGTGCCTTTTGATTAAAATGTAGCAAAATCGTGACGCAGGGCCGAGAATTCGGGAATTGGCTTTGCAAGGTTGGGGATAACCGGGCTGGGAACCCGGCTATTTCCAATGATGAGACAATATTCCCAACCATGCGACAGATAAGAGGCTCATGATCACCTTTTGTTGCATCGTGTCTTCAAAGCCTAGGGCGGCGACTGTTTTTCGATTTGCCCATCGAGAATTTAATGAATTCGAGATACACTTAATTGGGACGGAATTGTCGGACAACGGCACCGGCAATGTCAGGAAGGCGGGTCTGTCATGAGCGAAGAGATCAGTGTCGCCGAAGCCTACAGCAAAGGCCGCACCATCTTCATGGGGCTGGAGTTGCTCATCGCGCCCGGTGCGCTCGTTCCCCGGCCGGAGACGGAGTTGCTTGGCACGACCGCTCTTGATGTTCTGAGTCAAATGAACCTGCCGGCGCCACACGTTGTCGATATGTGCTGCGGGGCCGGCAATCTGGCGTGCGCCATCGCGCACTACGCTCCCACCGCGCGTGTCTGGGCGAGCGATCTTACCGATGGATGCGTTGAAGTCGCGCGCCGCAACGTCGCCCATCACGGCATGGCGGATCGCGTGTCCGTGCTTCAGGGCGACTTGTTCAATGCTTTCTCGGGCTTAGAGCTTGATGGTACGATGGACGTGATCGTCTGCAATCCGCCCTACATTTCGGAAAAGCGGCTTGAGGGCGACCGCGCGCATCTGACGGAGCTCGAGCCGCGTGAAGCCTTTGCGGCCGGCCCCTACGGCCTGAGCATCCATATGCGGGTGATCAAGGATGCGCCGCGATACTTGCGGCGCGGAGGCATCCTGCTCTTCGAGGTCGGCCTCGGCCAGGACCGGCAGGTCATCAGTCTGCTGGAGCGTTCCAAGGCTTACGAGAACATCCGCGCGGTCACGAACGAAGCCGGCGAGGGCAGGGTGGTTGTGGGACATACCACGTCGCAAGCATGAGCCATGCCGCGACTGCGGCAGGCTCGGTGGCGCTGCCGGCGGCGTAAAACAGCGCTAGAGCAATTCCAGGAAAAGTGTGAAACGGTTTTCCGTCCGGAATTACGCAAAACAAAGAGATAGAGCGGTTCGGCGTTTCCGTGAAACGATGAACCGGTCTAGCCAGATGTCGGCAATCAGTTTTGCTTGCGGAGAACATATTGCGCAATTCCTTGGATGGAATCGAGGTTCTCCGGCAGGAGCTCGCTGTCTTCGACAGTGATGCCGAAGGTCTCCTCGATAAAGCCGATAACCTCGAGTACCCCTGTCGAGTCGACGATGCCTTGGTCGAGAAGGGACGCGTTGCTCTCCAGAGCATCCGCGTCGGCTATGTAGAAATTCGACGCCAGGAAAGCGCGAATCTGGTCCTTGCAGGTCTCGGCTCTATCCTTGGTAGACAACATTGAATCCTCCTCCGATACAAAAGATGAATGCTGATCAATTTCATCCAGAAACTGCCTCATGACAGGGCCGTTTTTTTGAGTTTGCCCGTGTCTGTCATCGGTAGGCTGGGTACGATTACGATGGACTTCGGAACCATGAAGTTTTCCAATCGTCTCTGGCATTCTTTCTGCAACTGCCTTTCGCCGACGATCCTTCCTTGCTCGATCACGACGAAGGCTTTCACAGCTTGTCCGAGCAACTCGTCCGGAACGCCGATGACCGCGGCTTCCCGCACACCCGGAATATCCAGCAGCGCGTTTTCCACCTCCTTCGGCGCTATCTTCTCTCCTCGCGACTTTATGATCTCATCGCCGCGACCGATGAAGTAGAGGTAGCCTTCCGCGTCCATCCGGCAGTAGTCGCCGGTGTACAAGACCTGCTCGCCCGGCAACGGGCCGGGTTTGAGTTTTCTGGCCGTGGCTTCCGGCTTGCCCCAATAGCCCTTCATCACCGTCGCCCCGCGGATGACGAGTTGGCCAACGACATCAGGACCGACCGGCTTGTCATGCTCGTCGACAATCCACATTTCCGTGTTCGGGATGGCGACCCCGACGCTCAATGGCTTTCGCTCAAGGTCTTCCGGCGGCAGATAGGTGCAGCGCTTGCATTCGGTGAGGCCATACATTGAATAGATGCGCGCATCCGGAAACAGGTCCTGAAGCATGAGAATGTGCTTGAGCGGCAGGGCAGCCGCAGTGTTCGTGACGTAGCGAATGCTCGAAAAATCGTGGTCTTTCAGCGTCTTGAGGTCCGAGAGTGCGGCGAAGATGGTCGGCACGCCGGGAAAACCTGTCACCCTCTCTTGCTTGATCAATCCGAGGATCTGCGCCGGGAAAGCGAACGAGCGTTCAAGCACCAGCCGAGCGCCAGTGCGAAACGCCATGATCATCTGATACAGGCCGTAATCGAAGGCGAGAGGCAAGACGTTGAGGATCACCTCGTCTTCGCACAGCTTCAGGTATGAAGCGATCGACGTGCACGCGGCAGTCATGTTCCTGTGCGTCAGCATCACGCCCTTGGGTTCGCCTGTCGATCCGGACGTGTAGATGATGGCAGCGAGATCGATATCGATGCAGCGGCGCGCCGGTGGTGCGCTGCCGTCGACGGCAACCACGGTGTCCCAGCGCACGGCGTGCGGCAATCCTGTCAGCTCGGCGTCGATGATCGGCCCGGAGACGATCACCCGGCGCAATGACGGGCAGTTGCGTGCCGGCTCTGTAAAGATCGAGTGCAGGTGCCTGTCCGTGATCAGTGCCGTCGGTCGGCAATCGTTGAGCAGGTAATCAAGCTTGTCGCTCTTGGTAAGCGGATTGACGATGCACACCACGGCGTTCGCCTTGAGCACCGCCCAGAAGGCGACGACCGTCTCGACAGTGTTGTCGGCGAAGATCATCACGCGATCGCCGCGTGCAACCCCAGCCGCGGCCAGATGTTGCGCGACGGCGTTCGAGCGCGCTTCGAGCTCGCCATAGGTGACACGTTGCCCGCCGCACACCAGCGCCACCTTCTCACCGACCCGGCTGGCGGCGTGGGTGAGGTAGTCATGCAGCAGGGGTACGGCGCCATGCATCATGCCGGCACCTCTTCGCGATGCTCGCGGTCAACGTCGACGCTGAGCTCGCCTAAGCGGACCCCACCGGGACGGCTTGCGACAAACTGCTGGTGAAGGATCTGGGTTGACAGCACGCCGACCAGCGCCATGTTGTCGGAGTTGGACAGATCGCCGTCGTTCGCCCTGTATCGACACTTGTCCAGCAGGCGCGTGACCGACTTCGGATCGAAAACGTTTGCCTCGCGCAACGCCGTCTCCGAAAGCGCTTCGCGGACATAGGCCGGAGCATCGTCGGCAACGAAGCAAAGCGCGTTGGGCGCCCGGTACGGCTGCTTCTTGCGGGCCACGATTTCCGACGGCACGATTGGTTCCGCCACCCGCTTCAACACGTGCTTTTCGTCGAGGACGCGCAGCTTGTAGGCAGCCGGAAGCGAATTCGCGAGCGTCACGAGTTCATCGTCCAGGAACGGGAAGCGCCCCTCGACGGAGTGGGCCATGAGCATCCTGTCCCCTTGCGAAGAAAGCAGGTATCCCGACATCAGCGTCTGGATCTCGATATACTGGTCCTGCGCAAGCGAGCCCCATCGCGAAAACTCCGCGGGCAGGCGGGCGATCAGCTCGGGCACGGCATTGCGGCGCTCGGACTCGGCGCGCATGTCGGCGGAGAACAATCGCTTGATGGCGCTGGTGGTGCGCCAGCGTGTGTCATGCGCAAAGCCGGGCGTGTCATAGGCCTGGATATCGCGCCCGAAGAACTGGCGCGCCATTGCTTGCTGATGTACCGGCGAGCGGCTGAGATAGGGATACAGGCGCTCCAGCAGCCGTGAGCGTCGTGTCGATGCGGGCTGGCATCCCCAAAAGCGGCGGACCTTGCCTTCGCGGAACAAGTCATAGCCAGCGAACATTTCGTCAGCTCCTTCGCCGGTCAGCACGACCTTGATGCCGTGTTCTCGCACCAGCCTAGAGAGCAGGAACAGCGGCGCAGGCGCGGTCCTCAGGATTGGACGCTCGGTGTGGTAGATCACCTCGGGAAAGATCTCGGCGATGTCGCTGCGCGAAACCACCACCTCATGGTGCTCGCTCCCGGTCGCGCCGGCGACCAGGCGCTGGAAACGGGTCTCGTCATACTCGGCGTCGGCAAAACGCAGGGAGAAAGTCTGGAACCGCTCGCCCGCGTAGCGCTTTCCCAGCGTGGCGACTAGCGAGCTGTCGAGCCCGCCCGAAAGATAACAGCCGACCGGCACGTCGGCTTGCACAATCCTGAGCGCCGTCGCAGCCTCCAGGGCGCCGCGCACCTCCTCCACCGCGTCGTTGAGCGAGCCGGTGAATTCGTCACGACGGGGATCGGAAATTTCGGGATAGCAAGGCTTCCAGAAGGCCCGCTCGCGAACGGTGCCATTGTCGTAAATGCGGACATGCCCCGGGGTGAGTTCGCTGATCCCCTGAAACACGCCTTGCGGCGGCACGACTGTCCAGAGCGTGAAAGTCTGATCGATGCCGGCTGGATCGAAGGCACGGGGTATGTCCATGTCGGCCGCGAAAATGGCTTTCACTTCGCTGGCAAAGTAAAGGCGGCCCCCATGCTCGCAGAATTGCAAGGGGCAGATGCCAAACCGATCGCGCGATAACACGAGACGACCCGCCACGGAGTCCCAGATTGCGACCGCCCATTGCCCATTCATCCGCTCGAAGGCAGCCTCGCCCCACGCGCGATAGGCATGGACGATGACCTCTGTGTCGCTATGGGTGCGGAAGCGGTGGCCGAGGGCGATCAACTTTTCACGCAGCTCGAGGTAGTTGAAGATCTCGCCGTTGAAGACGATCCACGTCGTATCGCCCGCGTCCGCGAGTGGCTGCTGGCCGTTGGAGAGATCGACGACGGACAGGCGGGCATGCGCCAATCCCGCGCGTTTGTCGCGGTAAAGGCCGCGCTCGTCAGGGCCGCGATGCGCGAGTGCGCCCACCATGCGCATCAGTGCCTCGCGCGAAGGAGGCGCCGCGTAGGCGCTTAGCGAGACGATTCCGGCGATGCCGCACATCCGGTCAGCCCTCGCCCATCGCAGTGGTCGGCAAGGGCCGCGCGTGAAGATAGCGTGCGGCACGCCGTTTGCTGTCGATGTCTTTGAAGACTTTCTGAACCTGGGCCGCGGTGAGGCCGGCAGCTGCGGCGACCTCGTCGGCAGAAATTCCGTGGTTCAAGCCGTAGAGGCACAGATCCATCAGATGGTAAGGCAGCGCGAAATAGAATTCCTCCTGACTCTGGGCCATGGAGAAAGTGTCCGTGGTCGGCGGCCGCCGCCGGATCTCTTCATCCACCCCAAGGTATTCAGCCAGCTGGTAGACTTGGGTCTTGTAGAGGTGGACGATTGGCATCAGATCGGCAATTCCGTCGCCCTGCTTGACGAAAAAGCCTTGGTCATGCTCCAGGCGGTTTGGCGTACCTGCCACGGCATAGTTGAGGCGGTCCGCATGGTAGTACTCGGTCATCTTGCGCAGGCGCTGCTTGTAGTTGGTTGCAGCAACGATCTGCAGATAGGCTGCCGGCGACAGACGTACCGTATTGGTCTTGCCGTCGGGGCCCTGAACCGTGAGGCGTGTGATGTTGAGACCGTTGCTCTCGAGAACCGACGCGAGCACGAGCTTGCATTTCCAGCCGTCGCCATATTGGGGAACGACCGTCTGGATCGCTTCGATCTGTCGGCGATAGGCGCCGACGGCCTCAAGTGCTGGTGCTATGTCTTCCAGGATCGTATCGATGCCAAGCTGAGCTGCGACGCTGCGGCCAAGCCTTAGCGAATCGCCGGAGGAATGGCGCTCCGGCATAAATATCCCCAAGACCTTGTCTTTCCCAAACGCGCGTGCGCACAACGATGCGACAACGGAGCTGTCGATACCCCCGGAGAGGCCGACAACCACGCCACGACGCCGCAGCGTGCCAAAAACCTGCTCGCGCAGGATCTGAACGATGCGATCGACCTCCGCGCGAGCATCGAGCACCAGCGCGCCCATGCTGAATTGTGAGATCATGTCGATGGTCTGTACTCCCGTTTGCGAAGCTCAGCCGCAGAATAGGTTTGCTCCAACGCCTTCTCGATGAGTGGGCGGTTGGTGGCGAGATGGGGCTCTGTGACCATATCGAAGTGACTGCCAACGACCGGAATCACATCCAGACGCACGAAAGCGCCATCCCAACCTATGGCCAGAGGCATTTTGGGCCGAGCGCAGCGGAAGAGGGTTGCAGTGATCGGCAGCGTCGGTCTGGGTCTCGCCAACCACTGATAGAAAGCTCGCCCCCGCAATTGCCCCTGCAGTTCCAGCTTGGTCCTGAAGCTCGTCGTGTTGAACCCGTCCTTCGCATAGCGATCGAGGATGCGGGCGAGATGCGCCTCGAAGCCCATTTTGACAGCGACTTTTGCAACGAAGCGGCAAACCATCCGGTCCGCGGTCACGCGGTTGGTTCGGATCCGATTATATGTGCGGACAAACATCTCCCAATAGGTGCTGCGCTCGCCGAGGAGGCTCGTGTCGAGGATGCCCAGGAACTTCACAGTTCGCCCCGCGGCCAGCAGCCGCTCCGCAACCTCGAACGCGACGGCGCCGCCGAGCGAATGGCCGAGAAGTCTTATCGGGCCCGTTGGCTGAGCGCGGCGGATCTGCTGAACCGCGCCCTCGGCGATATTTGCGACAGTGTTTGGTCCGCGCAATATCATAGCCAGGGCAGGATATCTGATGGGGACCACTCGTGCGATCTTGCCCATCGAAGACGCAAAGGCAGCAAAGCTCGGGCCATAGCCGGCAGATCCCGGCAGCAGGAATAGAATTGGGGGGTCGTGCTTTTGTACTTGCGTGCGTAGGGCGCCTGCTTGTGCCGACACGACCGCCTTGACCATTTCGTCCGCGCTCATACCGACCGTGAACCCATCGAGACTGAGTTCCTGCCCGATGGCGCTTTCGATTTCCATGACGCATTGCAGCAGCTTCAGCGAATCTCCGCCTGCGTCATCCCAGCGGCCTGCGGCGACGCGTGTATTGAGGGTATTGTTCCAGGCATGCTGCACGATCCGGTGGACGGTCGGTTCGCTCGTATTGGACGGCTGCGCGGCCGGGGCGATCTTCCTGGCTGAAAGATCGATCTCCGCAAGCGTAGCCATGTCGACCTTGCCGCCCGGCAGACGCGGAATCGCGGCGATCGTGTGGAGCCGCAAGGGACATAGCGGAGGCGGCAGCTTCGTTCTGACAAGCTGGCGAAGCTCGTCCGAAAAGGCTGGCCCCGCCCATGGCTGGGGGATGGCGAATGCAACAAGCTCATTTGCCGCCGTCACGATTGCAACGGCATCCTCCACGTCAGGCGCGTTACGCAACACCCGTTCGAGTTCGGCTGGCTCGATACGCCGACCATTGATCTTTATCTGGCGCCCCTTGCGTCCGACGATCCGCAGCAGGCCATGACTGTCAAGTTGGACGAGGTCACCCGTCGCGAAGATCCGAAGATCCGGGTAATCCGGATCCGATTCCGCCGGCACGACGGCGCCGTTCTCCCAATGGCCAAGCAGGACATACGGGCTTCTTATCAGGAGCTCTCCGCTCTTGCCCGGCTGAACGCGGCGTCCCTTTTCGTCAACAATCGCGAACGCTATTCCTGGAAGCAGCCAGCCAACCGGAACCGAGGCGCCTTCCTCCGGCCAGTCCTGCGGCAAGAACCATTGCGACCCTGTGGTCTCGGTCGACGAGTAACCGATCTGGATGAGGCAAGTGCTCGAAACGACCTTGCGCAGCAGGGCGATATCGGTCCATGACACCGTCTCTCCCCCGATCCGGGCCACTCTGAGCGAGCGGAAGGCGTCAGCAGGCTTGTCCGCCATGAGTGCGCGGAGCAAGGCCGGCACCAGATAGGTGACCGTCACGCCTTCGGATTCTACCAGGCGTTGGACCGCCCGCAGGCCGATGGCTTCGAGCTCGGCGAGATGCAAGGTGGCGCCGGTCAGAACGGCAGCGAGAATCTCCCGGCAACCGGCGATCGTGGCGGGCCCGGTCAAGGGCAGGAAAACATCATCCGAATTGATGTGGCATGCGTCGACATATTGCTGAACCCGCCACAGCAGGCTGCGCTGGCTGTTGACGATGCTTTTGGGATGGCCAGTGCTGCCTGTGGTGTAGAGTACTATCCCGGGCGCGTCGACCGACACCGAACAGGACTGGGGTATCGGCTGCACTTGCGGCGTGATGCTGGTGGTGGCATCAATCCAGTGGACATCCTGAGCCAAACCGACAGGGCGAATATTGCCATCGCCGATGACCGCCGAGAGCCGCGCCGCAACAACAATCTCATTGGTTCGCGAGTAGGGGTCTCTCGTGTTGAGTGGCACGGAAGGCCGCCCAACCGCCATGCTCGCCAAGATAGCCACAGGGTACCAGGCCGAGTTGGCCTGAAGGATCCCGATCGCCTGTCCGGTGGGAACGACGGCCGCAATTCGGTGGGACAGCATCTCGACGGCTTGGACAAGCTGGGAATACGTCAGACGAGTGGTGCCGTCGCTGATCGCGAGTTTGTTAGGATGTTGTTTGGTGACGTCTCTCAGGTGATCGAAGACGGTAATGTTCGCAAAATCGACGCCCATGCGTTGATGAGGGCGCAGTACAGGACCGCCCTGATCAAGTGCGTAATCCGGGACGTTTGACCACCTACGGTAGGCCGCTGGCTGACAATCGGCCCCTAGATCCAGACGCGCCTTTTCTGATCCCAAATATGCCGGAGACATGAGTTGCCCACGCTATGATTAAGGCCACTTATCGCCCCCGGCCGAAATCTTTTCATCGATCATTCTGATGATGCCGCGATCTTCGCCAGACGGCTGCGGTTGCTCACTTTGGCGTCATCTCGTGCTGCGGACGCTTCGCGTCGACGGAAGGCTCACGGCGTACAGGCGATCGCGCCTGACAACCGACCAGCAGCGCCGCTATTGGCTTAATTCGTGGTTTTTTGCGGTTCTGGGCGATAATCGGCAATGTGGCAGTAGGCGCCACCGCTGTCAGTGGTCGCGAAGTCGTCAGGAAGTTAGCGCGATACAGCCAGGATCGATGATCAGTGGTTTTGAGCTTACCCGGCTCTCTGATCGGTTTTTTGGGCTTTTCTTGGTTTACCTGGTGCTGTTGTCGGACCACGCTCGCTGGTGTCGGAGTCTCCGTCGGAGACAAAGCAGTATGCAAAGATATGTCCCCGGTTCTCGTCGGTTACTCGGATCCAATCCTTTTCCCACGTTCGAAGGATAACATGTCGATCTGTCGACATGGCGGCGGCTTTGAAAGGGCTCGGCGCGTTGATGATACGCACCGCGATCACGTCATCGCCCTCCATTTGCTCGACAAGGTATGTCTGCATAAAGCCTCCCCAGCGCTCATTGCAGCCTTTAACGTCAGCCAAAGAGTTGGGTTGCAGCGTAGCAAAGAGATTTTTGACAAATGTGACGAACCGGAGGCCGCTCAAGGCGTGCGGACGAGTGTCAACGCTGGATCGACCAAGCGGCGCGCAGGTCGTCGGCTTGGGCGGTCCTGAGGCCGCAAGCAGTCAGGGCACCTTTGGTCGCCGCTACGAGCGCGGCATTGTCCTTAGCGGTTGTGCCGTCGGCCAGAGTAAAATTGTTCTCGAAGCCGACGCGGGCGTGACCGCCCAGCAGCGCACCTGTTGTAACGCAGGCGGTTTCTTCCCGACCGAAGGCGCAGACCATCCAGTGCGCGAAGCGCGGGCGGTCATGCGCAAGGAAGGGAAGCAGGTCGGCCGGCCGCGAAACCTGGCCTGGCGTGTAGCGGCCAAGCACATAGAGCACCGGGATGTCGTCGAAAGGCACCAGCCCGCGCTGCTGCATGGCGGCTAGGGCCGACGCCTCTTCGGGCGCGTAGAGGATCATCTGAGGGGCGATCCGTTCGCTCTTCAGCCACCACAGGAACTCCGCGAAAGCGGTCTCATGGGCAGCGTCCGGCACCAGTTCGCGCAGCGCCAGCGAAACCGCCTCAGGGCGGGTAGCGCGCACAATCGCCATCTGCTCGGCCGGCTGGTATCGGCCGACCGCTTCGCTGGTGATCTGGATGATTAGCCGCTCGCCCACCGCATCGCGTATCGCTTTCGTCGTCTCGCGATAAGCGTGCGCGTCGAGCAAATGGCCGCCGTCGCGATCACGGACATGCGTGTGGATCATCGCGGCGCCCGCCTCGAGGCAGGCGACGGCGGTCCGGGCCAGTTCCTGGGGGCTGATCGGCAGGGCAGGGTGGTCTTGCTTGCCACGCCGTCCACCATTCGGCGCAACGGCGATCGCCGTCGGTGCGACAAGTCCGGGGCCGGTCACGTCCCTGTCGACTGTCATAGGTGCAGTCCAATCGTTTCAGTATTGCGCACTATGTAACATATGTTGCATGATAGGTTCGCTCCAAATCGCGCGATCGTCAATCGAGGAAAGCATGACACACATCCTGCATCGCCAGATCCATGCGACCCTGCCCGTCGCGGCTGGCGGCAAGGGTATCGAACTCTTCGACCGCGATGGCCGCGTCTATATCGATGCATCAGGCGGCGCGGCGGTTTCCTGCCTCGGTCACGGCCATCCTGACGTGACGGCCGCGCTCCACGCACAGGCCGACAAGCTCGCCTATGCCCACACCAGCTTCTTCACCAACGAGCCGGCCGAGACATTGGCCGACAAGCTCGTCGCTGGCGCGCCGCAAGGTATTAGCCACGCCTATTTCGTGTCCGGCGGCTCCGAAGCGGTGGAGGCGGCGCTCAAGATGGCACGGCAGTTTTTCGTCGAAACTGGCAAGCCCGAGCGGCGAAACGTCATCGCCCGCCGACAGAGCTATCACGGCAACACGCTCGGCGCTCTCGCTGCCGGGGGTAATGAGTGGCGCCGCGCCCAATTCCGCCCGTTGCTGATGGATACGCATCATATCGACCCATGCTATGCCTACCGCTTCCAGGAAGCCGGTGAGAGCGAGGAGGCCTACGGCCTGCGCGCCGCCCAGGCGCTTGAGGATAAAATTCGCAAACTCGGTCCGGACACCGTCATGGCCTTCGTCGCGGAACCTGTCGTCGGCGCGACAGCAGGAGCAGTGCCTGCCGTTCCTGGCTATTTCGGGCGCATCCGGGAAATCTGTGACCGCTACGGTGTGCTCCTCA
This sequence comes from Mesorhizobium sp. M1312, assembly GCF_040318115.1. Classification (NCBI taxonomy): domain Bacteria; kingdom Pseudomonadati; phylum Pseudomonadota; class Alphaproteobacteria; order Hyphomicrobiales; family Phyllobacteriaceae; genus Mesorhizobium; species Mesorhizobium sp. M1312. The sequence goes on from NZ_JAMYLQ010000004.1 coordinate 74,008, forward strand.
TCCTCGACGAGGTGATGTGCGGCATGGGCCGCACCGGCACGCTGCACGCTTGCGAGCAGGACGGTGTCGCGCCCGACCTGATGACAATTGCCAAAGGCCTCGGCGGAGGCTACCAGCCCATTGGTGCGGTGCTGCTTTCACGCCGCATTTTCGACGCGTTCGCCGAAGGCTCCGGCTTTTTCCAGCACGGCCACACGTACATATGCCATCCGATGGCCTGCGCGGCAGCGCTTGCCGTCCAGGAGGTGATCGCTCGCGACGATCTGCTCGCCAATGTTCGGGCGATGGGAGCACATCTTTCGCAGCGACTGGGCGAACGGTTCGGCAACCATGCCCATATCGGCGACATTCGCGGGCGTGGCCTTTTCATGGGTGTGGAACTGGTCGAGGATCGCTCGACCAAGGCGCCCTTTGACCCGAAGCTGAAGCTCAATGCGAAGATCAAGCGCGAGGCGATGGCGCGCGGACTGCTCGTCTATCCCGCGGGAGGCACGATCGACGGCGTGCGCGGCGATCATGTGCTGCTTGCGCCGTCCTTCATCATAGACGCCGCAGCAATCGATGCGGTTGTTGAACGGCTCGGCGACGCGATAGACGCTGCAGTGGCATAGCCCCAGCGCTCTTCATTCCGGCAGATAGGCACCGAACGCCTGTAACTCCAGTTCCGTCTCCCTGACACGAGCCGCGGCGGCCGGCCCGCTGCGCGCCAGCATCGTTGCAGCCAGCGCTTCCACGATAGCCATAGCTGCGGCTACCGACGGGAAGAAGGACGGGCTGTTGGTAGAGAACCGCAAGGTAACGTCGGCATGCCGCGCGATCGGAGCAGCCATGCTGTCGACGATCGCGACAATCGGAACGCTGTGTCGTCGCGCAGCCTCTATCACCGGCCCGAGTTCACGCGAATAGGGCGAAAAGCCGATCGCGACGACCGCTTCCCTCGTTCCAAGCGCTGCGAGTTCCGCCTCGAGCGCACCGCCGTCGCCGCCGAGCAGCGTCACGTCGCGCCGAAACATCCGGCAGAGATAGACGAGCGCGTGAGCGGGCGCGCGGCAGCTTCGGAATCCGGCGACGCGTATGCGCTGTGCCTTCTCCAGTATCGCGCAAGCCCTTGCTATTTCTTCGCTGCCGTTGACCGCTTCGGCCGCCGCCAGATTGGCAACGGTCGTCCTCAGCGATTCAGCGAAAATCGCCTCCGACCCGCGCTTGACAAGCGCATCGGCCTTTGCCGCGAAAGGCGCCTTGCCGGAGCGCAGCCGGTCTTCGAACGGCTTGCGCAGTGCCGCCCAGTCGCCGAAGCCCAGCCGCCGCGCCAGTCGCACGAAGGTCGTCGGTGTCACCTCTGATCGCGCGGCCAGCACCCGCATGGAAACCAGCGCCACCTCGTCGGGATGATCGACCAGGAAGCGGGCCGCCTTGCGCAGTTCTGAGCTCAGTTCGGGGAGTTCGGTCAATATGCGCGCCAGAAGCGCGTCGAAGCCCATCTCCCACGTATTCATTGTAACAAGCATTTCCCTTGATTGATAAAGCGCAACAATCGTAGCATTCATCGACGTGCCTTGACACTAGAACACCGGACGGCCGTGACGGCACGCAAAATACCAAGGGAGAACCAGATGAAACATGCCCGGACTGCACGCCTCGGAGCGCAGATCGCCGCCTTGTCGGCCGTGCTGCTGTTTTCGGCCAGCGCAATGGCGCAGCAGAATTTCGTTACCATCGGGACCGGTGGCGTCACCGGCGTCTATTATGCCGCCGGCGGTGCTATCTGCCGCCTGCTCAACAAGGATCGCAAGACACACGGCATCCGTTGCTCGGTCGAATCGACCGGTGGATCGGCGTTCAACGTGAACACGATCAAGGAAGGCGAACTCGACTTCGGCATGGCGCAGTCCGACGTCCAGTATAACGCCTACAAGGGGCTGGAATCTTTTAAGGACGGTGGCGCCCATACCGACCTGCGCGCGGTTTTCTCGATCCATCCGGAGCCGTTCACGGTCCTGGCGCATCCGAAGGCCGGCGTGACGAAATTCGAGGACTTCAAGGGTAAACGTTTCAACGTCGGCAATCCCGGTTCCGGGACGCGCTCCTCCATGGAACGTCTGCTCGGTGCGATGGGTTGGACGTTGGCCGACTTTTCGCTCGCATCCGAGCTAAAGGCGGACGAGCATGGTCCGGCGCTCTGCGACGGCAAGATCGACGGGTTCTTCTACGGCGTCGGTCATCCCTCGGCAAACATTCAGGATCCGACCACTACCTGCGCTGCCAAGCTGGTGCCGTTGACCGGGGAAGTCGTGGACAAGCTGGTCGCAGAAAATCCCTACTACGCCAAGGCGGTGATCCCGGGCGGGCTCTACGCCAACAATCCCGACGATACCGAGACTTTCGGCGTGCTCGCCACGCTGGTCACTTCGGCTAAAGTTCCCGACGAGAGCGTCTATCAATTGACCAGGGCGGTGTTCGAGAATTTCGACGAGTTCAAGTCGCTGCATCCGGCCTTTGCCAATCTCGATCCGGCCAAGATGGTGTCGGAAGGAAATTCCGCGCCGCTCCACCCGGGCGCTGAAAAATACTTCAAGGAAAAGGGCTGGTTGAAGTAGGCTTCGTGATCTGACGACAGTCCGGCGGGTTCAGCGGACCCGCCGGGGCCATCCGCAACAGGAGGCGTCATGAGCGAAGTGAAAGAACAACCGGCCGGCGTCGATCTCGAAGAGCTCGAACAGCTTGTCGCGGAGGCTGATACGGGTGGCCGGCATCCGGGCGGAACAGTCGCTCGAATCCTGCTCTGGGCTGCAGTTGCGTGGTCGCTTTTCCAGCTCTGGTACGCTTCGCCTTTGCCGTTCGTGTTCGGCTTCGGCATCCTCAATGATACGGAAGCGCGCGCCATTCACCTCGGCTTCGCGCTGTTCTTGACGTTCCTCGCCTATCCGGCGCTGAGATCCTCGCCCCGCGATCGTGTGCCGCTGCTCGACTGGGTGCTGGCCGTGGTCGGCGGGTTTGCTGGCGCCTACCTCTTTCTCTTCTACGTCCAGCTTTCAGGACGGCCGGGCCAGCCGACCACGCTCGATCTCGTTACCGGCACCGTTGGCATCCTGTTGCTCCTCGAGGCGACGCGCCGCGCGCTCGGCCTTCCGATGGTGGTCGTGGCATGTGTCTTCATCTTCTACACCTTTGCCGGCCAGTACATGCCTGACGTGATTCAGCATCGCGGCGCATCGCTCAACAAGTTTCTCAACCATCAATGGCTGACCACCGAAGGCGTCTTCGGGATTGCACTTGGCGTATCGACGAGCTTCGTCTTTCTCTTCGTCCTGTTCGGGACGCTTCTGGAAAAAGCAGGCGCCGGCAACTGGATGATGCAGATCTCCATCGCGCTGCTCGGCCATCTGCGCGGCGGCCCGGCGAAAGTCGCCGTGGTCTCATCGGCTCTCAACGGCGTCGTGTCCGGCTCGTCCGTCTCCAATGTGGTTTCAGGCGGCATCTTCACCATCCCGCTGATGAAGCGCACCGGCCTTTCCGGTGTCAAGGCGGGCGCCATCGAGGCCGCGGCCTCGATCAACGGCCAGATCATGCCGCCGGTCATGGGTGCGGCCGCCTTCCTGATGGTCGAATATGTCGGCATTCCCTATTCGGAGATCGTCAAGCACGCGCTGTTGCCGGCGGTTTTTTCCTACATAGCACTGCTCTACATGGTTCACCTCGAAGCGATAAAGATGGACCTGAAGACGATCCCGCAGCGTCCGACGCCGGCAAGAGAACGAATGCTGCGGATGGGGCTGGGACTGTCGGGCAGCATTCTCGCCGTCTGTATCGTCTATTACGGCATTGTTGCTATCCAGGCTGTCTTGGGTGGGACCGCGCCGCCGGTGCTCGCAGTCGCTGGCGTGGTTCTCTACGTCGCCTCCGTCTGGTATTCCTCCCGCTATCCGGACCTCGCACTGGACGATCCGAACGCGCCAATCCTGGAACTGCCGCGCGCCTGGGACGTCACGCGGACCGGGCTCGATTTCCTCATCCCGATCGCCGTGCTTCTGTGGTGCCTCATGGTCGAGCAGATGTCACCTGGCCTCTCGGCGTTCTGGGCAACGGTCTCGATCCTCGGCATCGTCGTGACGCGTAAGCCGCTGATGGCGGTATTCCGTAACGAAAACCTCGCCGCCTCAGTGCGTGCTGCCTGGGATGACCTGATCGACGGGCTGGCGCTCGGCGCCCGCAACATGATCGGCATCGGTATCGCCACCGCCACCGCCGGCATCGTCGTCGGCACGATAACGCTGACCGGTCTCGGCCTGATGATGACGGAGCTCGTCGAGTTAATCTCCGGCGGCAACGTCATCCTGATGCTGATCCTGATCGCCGCGATCAGTCTTGTGCTCGGCATGGGTATCCCGACCACCGCAAACTACATCCTGGTCGCCACGCTGATGGCGCCGGTCGTGGTCGATCTCGGTGCGCAGGCCGGATTGCCAATCCCGTTGATCGCTGTCCACCTCTTCGTCTTTTACTTCGGCATCATGGCCGACATCACTCCGCCCGTCGGGCTGGCGGCCTTCGCGGCGGCGGCGATTTCCAAGGAGGATCCGATCGCCACCGGTTTCCAGGGCGCGCTCTATTCGCTGCGTACGGCGATCCTGCCGTTCGTCTTCATCTTCAATCCGGCGATCCTGCTGATCGGAGTCGAAACCTGGCCCCAGACGATCTGGGTGGCAACGGTCTCGTTAATAGCCATCCTGCTGTTTTCGGCCGCGACAATGAATTGGTTCGTGACGAAAAGCCGACTTTGGGAAAGTGCTGCCTTGCTTCTCATCTGCTTCACGCTGTTCCGGCCGGACTGGTGGCTCAACCAGGTGTCGCCGCCTTACGAGGAATTGCCGGCGAGCGAATTCCTGTCGGCAGTCGCGCAGACGCCGGCGGATGGCCGCATCAATTTCGTCGTCGAGGGTGTCGACCTCATGGGCGAAGATGTACGCAAAACGGTCAACGTGCCGCTCGGGGAGCCGGGCGAGCCGCTGGAGCGGCTGCGCGGCATTGGACTTACCATCACGCAAGCGGGCGACGCGCTGATGATCAGCAATGTCGATTTCGGATCCTACGCCAAGCGCATTGGGCTGGATGTCGGATATGACGTGGTGGCGGTGCTCAGAAAGGCCGACCAGCCCTCGAGCCTCATTCCAATCGGCCTGGCGCTCGCTGCGACCGCCGGCGTCGCCGGGCTGCAGTTTGCGCGGGCGCGCAAGCAGGCGGACAGGAGGGAAACCGGGCCGGCGCGCTGAGACTGGAACGGTTGAGGCCCGGGAAAAACTCCTCAGTCGGCGGTCAGCACCACCTTGACGCTCTGCGAGCGGTCGGCGGCCAGGCGAAAGGCATCGCGGGCCGAGGAAAGGGGGCGTTCGGCGGTCACCAGCTTTAGGACATCTATATCCCCGCCGACGATGAGATCGACCGCTTGGTTGAATTCTGCGCCGAAGCGGAACGTGCCTTTCAGGTCGATTTCCTTGGCCATCACCGCGTTGGCCGCCACGGGGATCTGACCACCCGGAAGATTGCCGACCTGAACGACCGTGCCGCCGCGCCGAACGCTGGCGATCGCCGCCGCGAGGCCTGCTGCGGTGCCTGAAATCTCGAATGCGACATCGATAGGCTTGTCGGACGCGAGCGCCTTGAGCTCGTCGTCGCCGCCAAACAGGTCGATCGTCCTGTTTGCTCCAAGTTTGCTGGCGAAGGCGAGCGGCGCGTCCGCAATGTCGGCGACGGTGAGCTCGCCACATCCCTTGAGCCTGGCGGCGAGCATGGTCAGGAGCCCGATGGGGCCGGCGCCGAACAGGATGACGTTGCGGCCGGCAATGTCGCCGGCCCGCGCCACCGCGTGCAGGCTGATGGCGAGCGGTTCGGCGAGTGCCGCTGCCTGGTAGGCGACATCATGCGGAACCTTCACGCATTGCGCCGGCGTGACGTCGAACAGGCTGGCAAAACCGCCCTGCATGTGCGGCGTCTTCGACGCCGAGCCCATGAAATAGATGTTTTCGCAGAGATTGGCGCGGCCCTCGACGCATCGCGCGCATTGTCCGCACCAGCGCGACGGGTTGACCGCCACGCGATCACCGACGGCAAGCCCGGGCGCGTCCGCGTTGATTTCGACAATCTCTCCGGCGACCTCGTGGCCAAGCACGAGCGGCGATGTGACGACAAAATCCCCGGTCCGCGCATGGCGGAAATAGTGCAGGTCGGAACCGCAGATGCCGCCTGCGCCGAAGCGCACGCGCACCCTTCCCGGCGCGAGGGGGCCGAGCGGATGCTCGATGACGCGCAGATCCTCGGGGCCGAACAGCGTCGCGGCGACTGCGCTATCGATCATCGGATCAGTCCCATTTGCGTCGGCAGCCACAGTGTGATGGCGGGGATGAAGGTGATCAGGATCAGCGCGACGATCAATGGGACGAGCCATGGCAGAATTGCCATGGTGGTACGCTCGACCGACAGCTTGGCGACCCGCGAGAGGACGAACAGCACCATGCCGAGCGGCGGATGGAGGAGACCAATCATCAGATTAAGCGTCATGATCAGACCGAAATGCACCGGATCGATCCCATAGAGGACGACGATCGGCAGGAGGATCGGCACAAGGATCGTGATCGCGGCGATCGTGTCGAGGAAACAGCCGACTACCAGCATCAGGATGTTCACCAGGATCAGGAACACCCATTTGTTTTCGGTCAGCGATGTGATGAAGACCGAAAAGAGCTGCGCCGCCTGACTGACCGTGAGCAACCAGGCGAAGATCGACGCCGCTGTGACGATGAAGAGGACCGACGCGGTCGTCTCGATCGTGTCGAAACTGGCCTTGGCCAGGGCTGAAAGTGTCATCGTGCGATAGCGCACGAGCCCCAGAAACAACGACCAGATGACGGCGGCCATGGCCGCTTCGGTCGGCGTGAACCAGCCCATGGTCATGCCGCCGATCAGGATAATCGGGGTCATGAGCGCCATGACGGCGGAGAAGTCGAAATACCAGTCGCAGGCGATCAGGACGACGAGCGCGATGCCAACGGCAATATTGAGCGACAATCCCATCTGGACAAGGAAATAAACGGCCAGCGGAAAGCAGCACACGACGGCCACCTCGATCGAGGCGGCGGCGAGCCGGTTCAATTTGAACGGCGTGTCCGAGCCCCAGCCCCGACGGTGGGCGAAGATCGCGACCGTGACCATCATCAGCACCGTCATGACGACGCCGGGCAGGATGCCGGCCATGAACAGCGCGCCGATCGAGACGTTGGCCATCATGCCGTAGATGACGAAGGGCAGCGACGGCGGGAAGATCGGGCCGAGCGTGGAGGACACCGCGGTGACGCCGACGGCCGCCTCGACGGGATAGCCGTGGTCCTTCATCGCCTTGATCTCGATCGTGCCAATGCCGGCAGCGTCGGCAAGGGCTGCCCCCGACATGCCAGAGAAGATCACCGAACCGATAATGTTCACCTGCGCGAGGCCGCCCTTCATCCAGCCGACAAGCGCCAGCGCGAAGGAATAGATCCGCCCGGTGACGCCGGCGATGTTCATGAGATTGCCGGCGAAGATGAAGAACGGCACGGCAAGCAGCGGAAAGCTCTCGACACCGGCGATCATGCGCTGCGCGGCAATGATGTCGGGCGCCACGCCATAGAAGACGAGATAGAGCAGCGACGACACCGCCATCGACACAGCGACGGGCACGCCGACCAGCATCAGGACGAGAAAGGCTCCGATTAGAAGAAGCATGGTCTATTCCCCCAGTCCGTCGAACGCGGCGGGGCGCTCCAGCGCCGAGTAGCCACGGCGGAGGTTGCCGATGAATACCTGGATGGCGCGCAGCATCATCAGCACGAAACCGGCGAAGACGGCGTAGAAGACGACGTTCCGCGGCAGGTTGATGGTGACCATCCGCTCGCGGTGGACGATCCCGACATAGCGCCAGAGGAGCCAGGACATGTAGGCGAAGAAGCAAATGGTGATCACATTGACCGCGAGCGCCAGGTAGCGCCCCGCCCCAGCGGGGAGATAATGATAAAGCACGTCGACGTGGATGTGACGCGTGGTGCGCGTGCACATGACCGAGCCCAGGAAGACCACGACGACGAGGCAGTTGATGGCGATCTCCTCGGTCCAGGCAAAACTGTTGTTCATGACGTAGCGCGTGAAGAACTGCAGGAACACACAGAACGACATGCCCCAGAACACGGCGAGCGTGACCCAGTCCTCCATCGCGTATCTCGACAGATCGACGGGTGCGGTTTCTTCCTCGAATGCATGCGCCAGTTCTTCGGGGGTAACCTGGGTGTGGACCTCTTGGGTCATCGGCAAGCTCCGGGCACTGTTGGACAGCGGGCTCGACAGACCCGACGCGCTCGTCGCGCCGGGCCCGGATTGACGCAGGTTACTTGACGGCGCGGATCGCCTCCCAGTCTTCCTTGCGGTAGCCGAACTCCTCGAACGTCACCTTCTCCATCACGTTCTTTTCGAAATCGGTGCGATCGACTTCGGTGACGGTGAGACCTCGCTCCTTGAAGGTTTCAACCAGAGCCTTTTCGCGGTCGACGATGATCTTTGTCGCTCGCGCGGCGGCTTCCTGCATCACCTCGGTGAAGATCGCCTTGTCCTCGTCCGACAATTGCGACCAGCGCGATTGCGACACGATCGTGTTGAGATGATCGACGATGTGTCCGGTCAGGATAATGTGCTTTTGCACTTCGTAGAACTTCTTGGCGTCGATCGTCGTCAGCGGGTTTTCCTGCGCTTCAACCGTGCCCTGCTGCAAGGCGAGATAGACTTCGGCGAAGGCGATCGGCGCGGTGTTGGCGCCGCAGGCGCGCGGCATGGCGAGATAGGCCGGCACATCAGGCACGCGGATCTTCAGGCCCTGCATGTCGGCGCATTTCTCGATCGGCCGATTGGATGTCGTGTGACGCGTGCCGTAGTAGGTGGTTGCCGTGATATGATGGCCGGACGCCTCTTCGTAGCCGCCGGTCAATTCCTTGTATTTGTCGCTCTTGGTGTAAGCGAGCAGATGATCGGCGTCGCGGAAAGTGAACGGGAAGTAGGTCACGCCGATCGGCGGGAATTCGCGGGCGGCGAAGCTTGATCCGGAGATGATGATGTCGACCGTTCCGAGGGTCAGCCCCTGGTTGATATCTGCTTCCTTGCCGAGTTGCGAAGCCGGGAAGACGTCGATCGTATAGCGGCCGTCGGTGCGCTTCTTGATCTCTTCCGCCGCCCACACGGACTCCGTGTGGAAGGGTTCGGACGTTTCGTAGACGTGGGCCCATTTCAGCGCGGTTTGTGCAGAGGCCGAAGCCATGGGCAGAGCGATTGCGGCGATCGTGCCGAGCAGAACGGCGTACTTTCTCAACATCATATTCCTCCCTGTGATTGGATTTGACTGTGCCGACAGGATCCTCCCGGTCGGCTGCTTGACCTCTAGGTTTGAGCATCGGTTTTTCCCAAAACCGGTTCCCACTTTTGGGTCCGATGCTCTATTCCGCGACCTCCCTGGCTGCGGATTTCTCACCGAAATTGCGTGAGAATCTCAATTGCGACTGACGCAGATGTTCCTGCATGGCGGCCTTGGCCCGTTCAGGGTCGCGCGCCGCGATCGCGTCGCGCACCGCGCGATGCTCCTCCGCGGCGACCCGCCAGGAATCCCTGTTCTCGAAATACCTCGACAGGCGTTCGAAATATGGGTTCATGCGCTGGTCGAAAAGCTCGCCGATGCAACGCACCAGGACGGCGTTTCCGAGAATGCTCGCCACCAGCGTATGGAACTCGCGGTCGAGCGCGATCGTCGTCTTGGTCGGGTGAGGTATGTCCTCCATGCGGCGCAGCACGTCGTCCATATGTTCGATGTCGATCGGCCGAACATGGAGGGCGGCTTCGGCGGCGATCGCGCCTTCGATGAACTCGCGTGCCCGCAACAGCTCGAACGGGCCTTCATCCATCTCTGCCGTCAAAACCTCGGCACGCGGCCGGTCGGTGACGTAGATGCCGGAGCCGACGCGAATGCGTATGCGCCCCTCGACCTCGAGCGCGATCAGCGCTTCACGGACGGTCGGGCGGGAGATGCCTAGCTGGTCGGCCAGTTCGCGTTCGGTCGGCAGGCGATCGCCGACTGCGAACTCGCCCGCGTCGATCAGCTGCCTGAGCTGATCGGCGATCTGTCGGTAAAGTCGACGCGGTTCAACGGCCTGGATCGGCATCGTCACCCAGTTCTACTTCAACAGAATTATCCGGCTGATCTCGAATCGGTAAATTGGTCTGACCTATTGATCGAAAACTGCCGCGAAAAAGGCGCAGAGTCAAGCAGCAGAGAACGCCCTGGAACTCATTCGGCGATTCTGGCTGGGCAGCAACTCTTGACCTTCCAGCAACTGGAAGGCTTAACTCCGTGGTTTTCAAAGCGATGGCTGAAGCCGCCAAGACCATTTTTCAGGGTTTTCCAGGGGGAATGGCCGATGACGCGGCAACGTCCAAAGAGGCGGCCAAAACCGTCCGCAGACGATCTGGAGAGGCAATGCCAGACTAGGTCGTTGGAGAGCAAACCGACAGGAGTCCTGCAATGTTCGTACAGCCCGTTGACTACTTCCTTGCAGTCTGGTTCGTTCTTGCGGGCCTCAGTACGGCTTATGTGGCGTGGGATCAGTTCCGCAACAATCCCGAACCCGTAGTGATGAAATGGGGCTTCATCCTGGTCACGCTCTATATGGGACCACTGGGGTTATTGATTTACGTGCTGGCCGACAAGGAGCCTCGGCCGGGGGAACACGAGGCATTCACGAAGCCGCTCTGGAAGCAAGGCGTCGGCTCGACGATCCACTGCGTCGCCGGAGACGCCACCGGCATCATCCTCGCGGCGGCAATCACTGCCGCGCTTGGGCTGCCGATGTGGATCGATCTCATCGTTGAGTATGTTGCCGGGTTCGCCTTCGGCCTGTTCATCTTCCAGTCGCTGTTCATGAAATCGATGATGGGCGGCACCTATTGGGAGAATGTTCGCAAGAGCTTCATGCCGGAATTTATCAGCATGAATTTCATGATGGCGGGCATGGCGCCGGTCATGAGCTTTCTGATGATGGGCAGCGACATGCGGGCCATGGAGCCGACCGAGCTTCTGTTCTGGGGCGTCATGTCGTTCGGCGTGATCGTTGGCTTCATCACCGCATATCCTGCCAACGTATGGATGGTGGCCCGTGGCCTGAAGCACGGGCTGATGACCGAACGCGAACCGGAATTCGACAAGGCGAGGGAAGGCAGGCGCGAGCACGCACATAGCGGCGCGGAAGCCGGAAGGGCGGGGCACCACGCTTACGCGCGCCTCAACGAACACGCCAACCCTGGACATGGCGGCCCGGGCGGCAATTCCGGGGCCGGCTATCATGGATCCGGCCATGGCTCCTTCCATGGCAATGGGGGAGGCGGGTCGCGTGATCCGCATGGCGGTCACGGCATGGAACCGGATGCAACCGTGCCGCAACTCGCGGCCTTCGGCGGAGTGTCCGTGCTTGCGTTGGCGCTCGGCATGATCGCTCCGGCCAATTGGGTGAATCTCACCCTCAGCGCGCGAGACGTTGGCGGCGCCATCATGCCGCCCGGCATGATCATGGACCGCGACACGCCGGCTGCAGCGATGCTGGACATGGCCGCCGTGCATCCTCGCCTGATCACGGCCAGCCATGGCTTGGACGTTCGCGGCGACCGGGAACTGGAACCCAGGATAGAGAACGGGGTGAAGGTGTTCGACCTTGAAACCTCGGTCATCCGCTGGGCGATCCTGCCGGACGTGAAAGTCGACGCCTATGCGATCAACAGTCAGGTTCCCGGCCCACGACTGCATATCCGGCAAGGCGACCGGGTACGCATCAACGTCACGAACCTCCTGCCGGAGAGCACTACCATTCACTGGCACGGGTTGATCCTACCCAATGAAATGGATGGCCCGGCCGAGATCACGCAGGAGCCGATCCCGCCAGGCGGCAGCTACCGATACGAATTCACGGCGGACCAATCGGGGACCTACTTCTATCATTCGCACGACCATGTCGACCGCCAGCAGGCGCTCGGACTCTACGGCGCACTCATCATCGATCCCGCCAATCCCCAGGACGAGATTGCGGCCGACCACGACTTTGTTATCCAGCTTCAGGAATGGCTGATGCGGGAGGGCCTGACTTTTCCGTCGATGCCGATGGACGGCGGGCAGCCGAATTATTTCACCATCAACGGCCGCGCCTATCCGTCAACGGACACGATCAGGATGAAGGTCGGCGAAACTCTGAAGGTGCGCTTCATCGGCACCAACAACGGATTTGTCCACCCGATGCACATCCACGGCGGTCCATTCGAAGTTGTCGCCCGCGACGGCGAGACTATCCCGGAGTCGGCGCGATTCCTTGCCGATACCGTCAACGTCGGACCAGGGCAACGCTACGATGTCGTCTGGCAGGCACGTCGGCCCGGAAAATGGCTGATCCACTGCCATATCGGGCATCATACGACCAACAACAATGTCGAAGAGAAGGGCGGTGGCGGACTGATGGTCGTGATCGATGTGAAACCCTGAAGCCCGCTCCGCAAGCCGAAACGTAGATGGATATCTTTGCCATCTACGGCGGCCTGTTTGCTATTGCCTTCGCTGCGGCGACCATCCTTCCGGCACAGTCGGAGGCCGCCCTCGCAGGACTCCTCGCCATGGATTCCTTCTCGCCCGCAATGCTGGTTCTTGTCGCCAGCTTGGGCAACGTCATGGGCTCTGTGGTGAACTGGGGTCTCGGTCGAGGCATCGAACGCTTCCGGGACAGGCCCTGGTTTCCGCTGCGCCCCGCGACGCTCAACCGCGCCACGAACTGGTATCACCGTTATGGAAGATGGTCGCTCTTGTTAAGCTGGATGCCGATCGTCGGCGACCCACTGACCGTGGTCGCTGGGGTTTTGCGCGAGCCGCTATGGAGCTTTGTCGCAATCGTTGCCCTCGCGAAAGTCTCGCGTTATCTGGTTGTCGCCGGAGCGGTGCTGGGTCTGATGTGAAATCGAAATGCAGACATCGCAGCAGGCAATTGCGTTCACTTTTGGTTGCATCGCAACAAACTGTACGCACGCGAACTTGACAAATCATGCGAACAATTGTCCCAAGGGCGCGATGACGAATGCTGGTCGAATCTCGATCTTGGGAAACATACCGCTCCGAGCAATGCTGGCGGTTGTGTTCCTGGTCATGTCGGCTCTTCAGCCTGGTCTGTTTGCCACAGCCAATGCCACGGGTTTTCACGCCGGGGTGCATGTGCAGGCCGAGACACCCGCACACGACATGGGCCATCACGGCCCGACGGCAGGCGACGCGGACACGTCGGAACATCATCACGGCGACAAGCAAGCTTCCGACAAAACCTGCGAAGTCCACTGTGCGCCGGCAAATGCGGTGCCGGTCGAATGCCCTGACCTGGAGCATGTCGTCTCTCGCTGCTTTGCGTCGGTCGTTGCCGTGACTTTGCCGCTTGGCGAATACGCAGCGCTCATAAGGCCCCCCAAACACATCTGAACTGACGCGCCCTCTTCGGGCGTTCGCGCGCTGCGTCGGGATCCGTTCCCGCGCGGCCAAACGCACACGTCATGCTTCAGGTCTACAATGAAAATCGCAAGCTCCGCGATGCTCGCATCGCTGTTAGTTGCCGGATGCGCGGCGACCACGCCGCCGGACATCCTTCCCACCTTCAATCCAGCCGATCCCGCAATGGGCGTCCGTGATGCGCACTACCATCCGGTCGTCGTCTATAGCCATCGGGAGCCGGTGGATCCGCAGAATTGGCGGCGTCTCAATGAAGAACGCTCCCCTGCGAATCCGGGAGCCAGATCATGAAGCGCCGGCTCCTGACCATGGCTGCGATGGTAACCATCCCGCTGATCGCTGCCGGGTGCGCGACCAGCGGGGCCCTCGATGGCATTTCAGCCCCGATGGCCGGCTTCACGACAGTCGCGGCGCGTGCCGAATCCGTGACCGGCAAGCAAACCGTGTGGGTGCAGTCCAGCGAGGAAGCGCGGATGGTCTCGGAGCGCGTGAAGCGCCTTGTTCAGAAGAAGACGATCGGCCCGGACACCTCGGTGCAGGTCGCCTTGCTCAACAACAAGGGCCTGCAGGCCGCTTACGCCGAGATCGGCCTGTCGGCGGCTGACATGTGGCAGGAAACGATGCTCGTCAATCCGACGATCTCGGCCGGCATGATCGGCGTCGATCCTGTGCGGACGATTGAAGGAGCCGTAGTCAGCAACATCCTTGCGCTGGCGACCCGCAAGCGGCGCGTCGCAGTCGCGGATGCACGTTTCCGTCAGGCCCAGCTCCGCGCCGCCGAAGAAACGCTACGGCTGGCCGCGGACACGCGGCGTGCCTGGATCAATGCTGTCTCTGCCTGGGAGAGCGTTTCCTATTTGAACAAGGCGCAAGCCGCTGCCGACGCTGCCTCAGAACTCGCTCAAAAACTTGGAGAGACGGGCGCCTTTACAAAGACCGGCCAAGCCCGAGAACACGTCTTTTATGCCGAGATCACCGGTCAGGCCGCGGAGGCGCGGCTCGCCGCCCGCACCGCCAAGGAAGAGCTCACCCGGCTGATGGGTTTATGGGGGCCGGATGTCGATTACTCAGTCCCCAACACGCTTCCAGCCTTGCCCAAAGGCGCCAAGGCCAAACGCGCGATCGAGGCGGAGGCGCTAAGAAATCGCGTCGACCTCGAGATCGTGAAACTTGAGCTGGAAGCGCTGGCGAAATCCTACGGTCTGACCGAGGCGACGCGCTACGTCAGCGATCTGGAACTGCTTTCCGGCGTGGAGGTGGAACGCGAAGAGGCGGAGGAGGGCGGAACGGAGACGAGTGTCTCACCCACTCTCGAGCTCGAATTCGTCATTCCGATCTTCGACACCGGCAAGGCACGGATGCGCAAGGCCGAGCTTGCCTATATGCAAGCTGCAAACCGGATGGCGGAAAAGGCGGTCAACATCCGGTCGGAGGCCAGATCGGCCTATGACGTCTACCGTTCGACGTACGACATTGCCCGGCACTATCGGAACAATGTTGTGCCGCTGCGAACAAAGATCGAGGCGGAGTCGGTCCTCACCTACAACGGCATGATCACCAACACGTTCGAGCTGCTGGCGGACACACGCGCGAAAATCAGCTCGATCATGCTTTCCCTCAACGCCAAGCGCAATTTCTGGCTGGCCGACGTCAACCTCGGAACCGCCATCCACGGCGGCGGCACGAGCTCGTCCGGCGGCGACGCACCGGCGGTGGCCGACGCGGGCTCCGAAGGCCACTGAACTCAAGGAGAAGAAGATGCTTTCAAGACGTCAGTTGCTAAGCGCGGGAGCCCTGCTCGCCGGCGCCACTGCATGGACCAAAACGTCCGCGATGGGGCTGCCCGACGCTCCAATCATGGAGTCCCCCGACATGCAACCTCCGATCTTCCCGACGAGCGGGCCGGACTACCAGCCGGTCGTGACGCTCAACGGCTGGACCCTTCCGCATCGCATGAACAACGGCGTGAAGGAGTTCCATCTCGTGGCCGAGCCGGTCGAGCGCGAGATGTCGCCCGGCATGACTGCTTATCTCTGGGGCTACAACGGTCAATCGCCGGGTCCCACGATTGAGGCGGTCGAGGGCGATCGAGTCCGCATCTTCGTAACAAACAAACTGCCGGAGCACACGACGATCCACTGGCACGGCATGATCCTGCCCAACGGCATGGACGGCGTGACGGGTCTTACCCAGCCCGGAATCCCGCCCGGCAAGACCTTCGTCTACGAGTTCGACCTCGTGAAGAGCGGCACGTTCATGTACCACCCGCACGCCGACGAAATGGTCCAGATGGCCATGGGCATGATGGGCTTCTTCGTCATTCATCCCAAAGACCCGAAATTCATGCGCGTGGACCGCGATTTCGTGTTCCTGCTGAACGCCTTCGACATCGAACCGGGGTCGTACGTCCCCCGCATCATGGAGATGACGGATTTCAACCTCTGGGCATGGAACAGCCGCGTCTTTCCAGGGATCAGCCATCTTCCAGTGGCGAAAAACGACCGGGTCAGGGTCCGCGTGGGCAACCTGACCATGACCAATCATCCGATCCACATGCATGGCCACGACTTCGAGGTGACCTGCACCGATGGCGGCTGGGTCCGGCCGGAGGCGCGGTGGCCGGAGGTGTCGATCGACATTCCGGTCGGCGCCATGCGGGCATATGAGTTCGAAGCCAAATACGAGGGTGATTGGGCGATCCATTGCCATAAGTCGCACCACACAATGAACGCCATGGGCCACGACGTGCCCACGTACATCGGCGTCGACAACTCGAAGGTCACCGACAAGATCCGCCGGGTCCAGCCCGAATACATGGCCATGGGTGACCGCGGCATGGCCGACATGGGCGAAATGGAGATGCCGCTTCCCGACAACACGATCCCGATGATGACCGGGTGGGGCCAATTCGGCGCCATCGAGATGGGCGGCATGTTCTCGGTCGTGAAGGTTCGCGAGGGCCTCGCCTCGAACGATTATGCCGATCCGGGCTGGTACCAGCACCCGGAGGGAACCGTGGCTTACGAGTGGAAGGGGGATGTGCCCGCTCCGACGAAATCAGGCGACGCAAAAACGATGGCCCCGGCAACGCACGGCGGTCACGGCAAACTCGGATGAGAATCCGAAACCCCTCAACCTCAACAATGAGAGAAAGTGCAGCATGAAACGTATAATCGCAGCGGCCGTTTTGATGGCGGTCAGTTCGGGAGCAGCTCTTGCCGGTGGAACGCATGCCGGTGGCCATGGCGACAAAGCCGCCACGATGCCGATCGGCAGCCCTGGCGAGGCTGGCAAGGCAAAGCGGACTGTCAACATCTCGATGTCGGAGAAAGACGACGGGAAGATGTTGTTCCAACCGGCCGTGCTCAAGGTGAGGAAGGGCGAGACCGTTCGCCTGAAGTTCGTCAACAAGGGCCAAGTCGACCACGAATTCGTCATGGACGTCCATGAGGGGATCATGGAGCACAAGGCGCTGATGGAGAAATTCCCCGAGATGGAGCACGCCGATCCCAACGCGATCCGGCTGGCGCCCGGCGCCAGAGGCGAGATCATCTGGACGTTCGCCAACGCCGGCGAATTCGGCTTCGCCTGCCTGGTTCCGGGTCATTACGATTCCGGCATGAAGGGCGACATCACCGTCGCCAATTGACCGACAAACCGCAAAGGAAGCAAACCATGACACTATTGGTAAAGACACTGTCGACACTCACGCTCATGCTCGCCATCGGCGGGAGCGCGCTTGCGCAGGAATTCGTGAAGGGCGAAGTCATCAAGGTCGACGCCAAACAGAAGAAGCTGACGATCAAGCATGAGCCGCTGACCAATCTCGACATGCCGGCGATGACGATGGTGTTCGTCGTTGCGGAGCAGGGCATGCTCGATAAGGTCAAAACGGGTCAGGCGATCGAGTTCAAAGCCGACCGCATCAACGGACGCATCACGGTCACCGGCATCAAGTGATCCGGGACCAGCGCCGCGGGTTGAAAACCAATCCGATGTCGGAAAATTTCGCAGGCAGTCTAGGCGGCCGATATCCGAACAAGGCGGCGCAACTGCTCGGCCCGGCTCCGCGTCGGTCAGACGGCGGGCTGGGCTGCGCAGACTTGTCCGATGCACCGCAATCCCGGTCCTGATATCATGCCCGTCATGATGCTAAGGGCGAAGTTGGAGCGATGAGATGAGACAACTCCTGGGAATTCTGGTCGCGAGTCTGATTGCGGCGACGTCGACCGGATCGGCTGCAGGAGTCGAGGCCGTCTCGGTTTCGCAACTGAAGGAGCATACCCACATCCACGGGCTGGCCGTAGATAGGGAGAATTCCGGCAAGCTCCTGATAGCGACCCACCACGGACTCTTTCGCGCCGGGTCGGACGGAAAGGCAGAGCTCATTTCGCCGGTGCAGGATTTTATGGGGTTCACGCCGGACCCTTCCGACCCGAGGTCGCTCTACGCCAGCGGGCACCCGTCGGCTGGGGGCAATCTCGGTTTCATCGCCTCAGCCGACAATGGCGTTACCTGGAATCAGGTTTCGCCGGGAGCAGACGGCCCGGTCGACTTTCACCAGATGACGGTCAGCTCGGCCGATCCTCAGGTTCTCTACGGCGCCTACGGCGCGCTACAGGTGAGCCGCGATGCCGGGAAGACATGGTCGGTGGTTGGACTGCTGCCCGAAAAGCTGATCGACCTCGCCGCATCGGCAAAGGACGCCGACACGATTTACGCCGCGACTGAAGGAGGCCTGTCGGTCAGCAGGAACGGAGGCCTGATCTGGGAAACGGTCGTCGATGGTGCGCCAGTCAGTCTCGTTGAGGTGACGGCCGACGGTTTCGTCTACGCGTTCGTGGTGGGACGAGGACTTGTCCGGTCCGCGGAGGCTGCTCTGAACTTCGCGCCTCTTTCCAGCGGCTTGAGTGACCGAATCCTGCTGCATCTCGCGGTCGACCCGGCCGACAAGGATCGGATATTCGTGGCGTCTCACCAAGGTGACATCCTGGCCAGCACCGATGGCGGCGTCAACTGGACCGAACTCGGTCGTTGATGCGGTGACACAGTGGATCGTAGGCTGACTGGAAATCTGGCGCTGGCGCTTGTGCTTGCGCTCGCCGCCTTGGTGGCGGTCTTCGTGGTTCTTGTTTTCGGCGGCAAGTCGGGCGGGATCCTCAAGCCCGACGATGCCCCTATGATCGCGCGCGGCGAGGCCGTTTACATGGCGCATTGCGCCTCTTGCCATGGCAAGAACCTCGAAGGTCAACCGGGCTGGAAAGCGCAGGACAAAGATGGATTTCTTCCGGCCCCGCCACACGACGAAAGCGGTCACACCTGGCACCACCCGGACACACTGCTGTTCAGGATAACGAAACTCGGCGTCGCCGAAGCCGCCAACCTCAAGGATTACAAGACGCGGATGCCAGCTTTCGGAGGAATCCTGACCGACGCCGATATCATCGCGGCTTTGTCCTATATCAAGTCGCGCTGGCCGGACGACGTGCGCCGTCGCCACGACGAACTGAACCGCGTCTTCGCGCGGCGGAAATCGTCCGCACGATGAGCCGCATTGTGGCGGCACATCATCGCCGGCGGGCAAGCTCCCGATAAAACGCCTCCGGCGTACGGCTATTTCCGACGCAACATGATGCCAGCGTCCCTTGGGCGGCAAGACGCCGCCGTTGCATGCCATCCAGGCACTAACTCTCGCCGCGACGGATTTCAGGGACAATATCTCGGCCCGTGTCCGCGTCCGATGGATCTCGCCTGCCAAGTGTCGCAGCAGCGCGGAGGCCAGCGCGCGATCGCTTTCGAGCACCGCCATGGCCCTGGTGATCGGTACGGCGCGCACCATCGATTCCTCGGCTGCCAGCGCATCGCAATGGTATCGATCCGCAAACAGCGAAGCCTCGGCCAGGATCGAAGCGGAGCCGGTACGCTGCAACGTCAGCTGGAATCCGTCAGAAAGTGCCCGAACAAGGCGCAATTCTCCCGCGGTGACCAGGAAGAGCGACAGCACCGGGTCGTCCATATGAAACAGGGCGCTGCCGGCAGGGAGAGATTGCTCGCGTCCCGCGAGTTCAAGCAATCGCTCGAAGAGGAGTTCCGACATGATCGCAATCATGTTTCAGGTCCTGCGGTTGGTGTCAAACGTTGCAAGACAAGAAACGCCGGAGATCGCTCGATGAACCGCATTGCCGTGCTGTCCCTCATGCTGGTTTTTCTTGCCGTCCCTCACGGGCTGGCGCAGCAGCATGGCGACCTCAGCCGTCACAAGGCCGCTGCAGAAAAGGACGAAACCACTTCGTCTTACTCCGGAATGGAGGCGCGCCGCGTGAAGGCGCTCTCGGGCGAGCAGATCGCCGACCTAATGGCGGGGCGAGGGATGGGCCTTGCGCTGGCGGCCGAACTCAATTCCTATCCGGGTCCGTCACATCGACCTCCGGGATGCTCTTGGCCTCACCGATGAACAGGCGTCGCGGACCAAGGCGCTGCTGGATCAGATGAGGGCGGAAACCGTCCCGCTCGGAAGACGCATCATCGAGAAAGAGACCGAACTGGACCGCTTGTTTTCCGAACGGAAGATAATTTCGGCGCACCTGGCTGAGATGACAAAACCATCGCCGACGTGCAAGGTGCGCTACGGGCAGCGCACCTGCGCTATCATCTCGATATGGCCGAATTGCTCACCCCTGAGCAGATCGGCCGGTATTCACAGCGTCGCGGATACTCTGGGCAGGTCGATTGAACAGGGCTACGCACGCACCTTTGGTCTCATCAGCGGACACTATTGCGCGACCGCACCTTCCAGATAGACGATGATCGCGGCGCGCTGGGCGGCGTTGGGAACGCCCACTGTCATCGACGTGCCCGGAACCCTTTGGCGCGGTGCCGCGAGGAAGGTATCAAGGGTACCGCCGTCCCAGACGATATCAGACTCCCGCAGCGCTGCCGGAACAGCCGCTCGCCGTCGGCCTACTGCGTGGAAGCGGCGGCCGGCACCAGCAGGCCGGCGGCAGCCAAGAGCGCAGCCAGGAAAGCACGCGCTCGCGTGATGGACGTCGCCGGGGATGCGGTCGCATCTCCGGCGGAAATAACGTTGTTGCGTGTCGTGGCTTGTGAATGGCTCATCGGATGACCTCTGCGGAAACGTTGAGGGGAGGGCTCTGCTGGTGGCCGGAAGTTTCCGGCAGGACCAGCCGCTCACCAGCGAGAGCGGCTGGGTTAAGGAAGGCGCGGGTGGCGACGTGTCCTTAGTTACGACAGCGGTGATCTGACAGCGCAGGAGTTCCGATCGCGGGACGGGTTTCGGTCAAACCGGCAGGGATCGCAGTCCGGTCGGAGGGTTTGTCTCAGGCACGGGCGCCGGGGCAAGCTGCTTGGCCATGTCGATCAGCGGCAACCGGATGACCGCACGAAGGCCGTTGCTCCGGTTTTCCAGCACGATGTCGCCGCCGTGGTGACGGGCGATGGCGCGGGCAATTGACAGGCCGAGCCCGACGCCACCGGTCTCCCGGTTGCGCGACTGCTCCAGGCGGAAGAAGGGGGCGAACACCTGTTCCATATCGCCTGGCGGAATACCGGGTCCGGAGTCCTCGACCACGATATCCAGGCTGTGGGCACTCCGGACCAGGCTCACCTTGGCCTGCTCGCCATATCGAACGGCATTTTCAACGAGGTTGCGGATCGCCCGGCGCAGGGAGTCTGGCCGGCAGCGATACAGCACCTTTGGCTCGTCGCTGACGGTGATGTTTTGGCCCAGATCCGCGAGATCGTCGCAGAGGCTCCCGACCAGCGCCGAAAGATCGACGGTACGCGTCTCCTCCACCGCGGCGTCCTCGCGCGCGAAGGCGAGCGCTGCTTTCGTCATCGTCTGAATTTCCTCGATGGTCTTCAGCATCTTTTCCTGGAGATCGTGATCCTGGACAAATTCCGCGCGCAGCCGGAGCGAGGTCAGCGGCGTGCGCAGGTCGTGGCTGATCGCCGCCAGCATGCGCGTGCGGTCCTCGACGAAGCGCTGCAGGCGCTCCTGCATGCGGTTGAACGCCTCGGCGGTCTGGCGGATGTCGTCCGGCCCTGATTCCGGCAGCCGCGGCACGGCCTCGCCGCGGCCAAAAAGTTCAGCGGCATTGGCGAGCCGTCGCAGCGGACGCGCGATTGCCTGCGCCCCGAAAATCGCTATGGCGGACAGGATGGGTGCGGTGAGCGCCAGCGATATCGCCGATTGCGCCGTCCAGAAGGCGTTCGGCATCGCCTTGGCGTAGGCGGCATTCAGCCAGGTGCTGTCCTCGAGGCGGACAGAAAGGCCCATGCCGTTTGGGGCGGCGTCCATATAGAGAAACTTGGCCGGCCGCGAGAATGGCATGCCATTGCCGGACAAATCCAGCATGCGCGGCGGCACGGAAGGGTCGGCGGCATCGACTGCGGTCGAGGCCTGCCCGTTCATATACGCGGCATACTTGCCGGCAATTCCTGGCAGCGGCTTGGCGAGCTCGGTAAAAGCTTCCTGCTGCCAAGAGAGGGGATTGCTCGGTCCATCCTCCGAGGTCCAGAAGCGCGTATAGGCCGTGCCGCTGACATTGAGGATGTCGGGCCGAAGCGAGGGCGGCGTCGTGTCCAGCAGAAGCGCAAGCGAGGACGTGCGGCTGACGAATTCGCCCTTGGCCGCCGCGTGCAGGGCCTGTCCGCGCTCGTCCCACGAGATCAGGAAGGTGATCGCCTGCGACAGGGCGAGCGCAAGCAGCACCAACATCAGGAAGCGGGCCGCCAGGCTGCGTCTCCACAACAGCATCATGCCTGGGCCACCTCGGCGGTGAAGCAATAGCCGCCGCCCCAGTGCGTCTTGATCAGCATCGGGCTCTTCGGATCCACCTCGATCTTCTTGCGCAGCCGGCTCACCTGGTTGTCGCCGGCCCTGTCGAAACCGTCGGCGGTGCGCCCGACAGTGAGATCGAGCAGCTGATCCCGGCTGAGCACGATCCCGACATGCTCGATGAAGGCGGTGAGAAGGCGGAACTCAGCGGTGCTGAGCGCGACCGCCACGCCGTCGAGCCCGACCAGTTCGCGGCGGCCGACATTCAGCGTCCAGCGGTCGAACCGCAGTGCGTTCGACTTGAGACGACCGCGCTGCGGCGGCAGGCTGTGGACGCGCCTGAGCACAGCCTTGATCCGCGCCAGTCAGGTAGTCGTCGGCCCCGATCTCGAGGCCGACGATCCGGTCGACCTCCTCGGCCATGGCGGTAAGGAAGATGATCGGGACGTCGACCGTTCCGCGCACGTGGCGGCAGGCGGCAATGCCGTCCTCGCCAGGAATCATGACGTCGAGGACGATAAGATCGGGCAGGCTGCGGTCGAGCAGCCGCCTGAGCGCGGCCGTGCTGTCGGCGACGCTGACGCGATACCCTTGCTGGGTGAGGTATTTCCCGACGAGATCGCGGATGTCCCTATGGTCGTCAACGACCGCGATGTGCTGGGCCACTTCCATGCAATGCTCCAAAGCCGCCGCTGAATAGTCGGCCAGTATCGACGATATCTAGTTTGCGTCTACACGGATGATCACCTTCCGCGCCACGGCGGCAATCTGGCGCGGCATCAACAAAGCGTGAGAAGTGTAACGAAATGTATCAGAGCGCAGCGCCTGCGACAGCTTGCGATGAACTGCCGGTCGTCGGGACAAGGTTCTGCGACAGCTTCCGCCTAACTTGGCCTCGTCGCTAGCCCGGACTTCCGGTCTTTGCCGCCAGGCTATGCCGTGCGGCATCCGGACGGCGGTCCTCGCCAGCCTTTGATCGAAAGGATTGCACAATGGCCAGATTGATCATCAACGGCACGCCACGTGACATCGAGGTCGATCCGGACACGCCGCTGCTGTGGGTGATCCGCGAGCAGATCGGGCTTACCGGAACGAAGTACGGTTGCGGCGTTGCCGCCTGTGGCGCCTGCACCATCCATATAGACGGCGTCGCCACGCGCTCCTGCGTGCTTCCGGTGAGCGCGGTCGAGCCCGACCAGCAAATCACCACCATCGAGGGGCTTTCGCCGGACAGCTCGCATCCGGTCCAGCAGGCCTGGCTGGCGCTCGACGTGCCGCAATGCGGCTACTGCCAGGCCGGCATGATCATGGCTGCGGCGGGTCTGCTCATGCAGAACCCGAACCCCGCGGACGAGGATATCAACGTCGAGATCACCAATATCTGCCGCTGCGGCACCTACAATCGGGTGCGCGCAGCAATCAAGCTGGCCGCCAAAAGCGGCGAAGCCACGCAACGCGGTTGAGGAGAACAGTCATGAACGCCATAATTTCCCTCTCCCGCCGCAACTTCATCATTGGCGTGGCCGCCACGGCCGGCGGCCTGTCCCTCGGATTCAACGTGCCGTTCATCAAGCCGGCACGTGCCGAGGGCGCCGAGACGGCGCCGGAGATCAATGCCTGGGGGTGATCAGGCCCGACGAGACGGTGGTCATCCGCATCGCCCGTTCCGAGATGGGGCAGGGGACGCTGACCGGCCTGGCGCAACTCGTCGCCGAGGAGTTGAATTGCGACTGGTCAAAGGTCACGACCGAATATCCGTCGCCGGCCCAGAACCTGGCGCGCGACCGCGTGTGGGGCAATTTCTCGACCGGCGGCAGCCGCGGTATCCGCGAATCGCACGAGTATGTGCGCATTGGTGGCGCCATCGCACGCGAAATGCTGATCGCTGCAGCGGCCGCCGAATGGGGCGTGCCGGCCAGCGAATGCACCGCAAGGATGGGCATGGTCACGCATGCGGCATCAGATCGCGCCACCTTTTATGGACAGTTGGCCGCCGCCGCCGCGCGGATGACGCCGCCTGCCAATGTCACGCTGAAGGACCCGAAGGATTGGACCATAGCCGGCAAGCCGCTGCCGCGGCTCGACACGGCCGACAAGCTTAACGGCAGCCAGGTCTACGGCGCCGATCTCAAGCTGCCGAACATGCTCAACGCCGCGATCCGGGCCTGCCCGTATTTCGGCGGCAAGGTGGAGAGTTTTGACGCGGCGGCGGTCGCGGCCATGCCCGGCGTGCGCACCGTCGTTCAGGTCGACGAAACCGCCGTTGCGGTTGTCGCCGACACGTGGTGGCGGCCCAAGACCGCTCTCGATGCCCTGCCGGTCGTCTGGGACGAAGGTCCCAACAGGCAGGTCACCAGCGCCTCGATCGCAGCGATGCTCGAAGAGGGGCTCGGCGCAAATGACGCCTTCATTGGCGCCAAGCAAGGTGACGCCGGTGCTGCGCTGTCCGCAGCCGGCCGGACGGTCACGGCGACCTATGCCTTCCCCTATCAGAACCATGCGACGATGGAGCCGATGAACGCGACGGCGCTCTACACGCCGGAGCGCTGCGAGGTATGGGTGCCGACCCAGAATGGCGAGGCCAGCCTTGCTGCAGCGGCCGAGGCCGCCGGCCTGCCGGTGCAGCAATGCGAGGTGCACAAGATTCATCTCGGCGGCGGCTTCGGCCGGCGCGGCAACTTCCAGGACTATGTGCGCCAGGCGGTGAGCATTGCCAAGCAGCTGCCGGGAACGCCGGTAAAGCTCATGTGGTCGCGCGAAGAGGACATGCTGCACGGCGCCTACCACCCGACCACGCGATGCCGGCTGACGGGCGCGCTCGACGCGGACGGCAACCTGACCGCTCTGCACATGCGCATATCCGGCCAGTCGATCCTTGCCGCGGTGCGGCCGGAAGCCATGCAGAACGGTATGGACCCGGTGGTCTTCCAAGGCCTCGTCCTCAGCGGCACGGAAGGCACGCTTGGCTATACGGTGGACAATCTGCTTGTCGACCATGCCATGCGCAACCCGCCGATCCCGCCAGGCTTCTGGCGCGGCGTCAACCTCAACCAGAATGCGCTTTACGTCGAGTGCTTCATCGACGAACTCGCCCATGCGGCCGGCGTCGACCCGCTCGCCTTCCGACGAAGGCTGATGGTCAACCATCCAAAACACCTCGCCGTGCTGGAGGCAGTTGCCGAACGGATCGGCTGGGACATCCCGCCCGCGGCCGGCGTTCACCGCGGCCTGGCGCAGATCATGGGCTTCGGCAGTTATGTGGCGGCAGCAGCGGAGGTTTCGGTCACCGACGGGCAGCTCAGGATCCACCGGATCGTGGCGGCCACCGATCCGGGTCATGTCGTCAACCCCGCACAAGTGGAGCGGCAGGTCGAAGGTTCCTTCGTCTACGGCCTTTCCGCCTGCATTTACGGCGAATGCACCGTCAATGGCGGCCGCATGGAGCAGGAGAATTTCGACAGCTACGAGGTTGTGCGCATGGCCGACATGCCGGAGGTGGAGACGATCATCATGCCATCCGGCGGCTTCTGGGGCGGCGTCGGCGAGCCGACCATCGCGGTCGCCGCGCCGGCCGTCCTCAACGCGATTTTCGCCGTCACCGGCAAGCGCATCCGCACGCTGCCGCTGAAGAACCATGACCTCGCATGACAATGAGGCGCGCGAAGAACAGGCGCGGCGGACGATCTTTTGTGCCTGTTCTGCTTGCGGGGCTCGTGGCCAGCGCCCCGGCATGGGCCGACGCGGCGCCCGGTGCGACGGCTTGCACCGGCTGTCACGGGCCGGCGGCGCTCGGCTCAGCCATCCCTTCGCTCGACGGCCATGCGGCGGACGACATCGTCGCTCAGATGCAAGCCTTCCGTTCCGGTGAGCGCAAGGCGACGGTCATGGACCGGGTCGCCAGGGGATTTACCGAGGAGGAGACGCGCGCCATCGCCGAATGGCTCGCCAAACCGGAGGCGGCGCGCCATGCCCAACCGTAGAGCCTTGATCAGCGGTGCGGCGGCCAGCGTCGCCGCTGCCGTCCTTGCCGCGCCGCAGGTACGCGCACAGGCGCAGCCCCGTGTGATCGTCATCGGCGGCGGCTTTGCCGGGGCAAGCTGCGCACGCGCATTGAAACAGCTGGATCGCGACCTTGCCGTGACGCTGATCGAGCCAGAGACCGCTTATCTGGCCTGCCCGTTCAGAAGACTACGAGGCACAGGTAGCGCAGGCAGAGGACGAGCGGCAGCGGGGTTACGAACCGCCGTTGCAGGCGACCGTGCGGGATCTGAGCTCCTATGAACTCGTGTTCCTGGGTTCCGATCTAGGGAATGACCGCGCCTTCCGTTATACGCTCGTTCCTGTCGCTGCACGACCTGTCGGGCAAGACGCTGGTGCCGTTCATTACGCATGGCGGCTACGGGCTCGGCAACCGCCTCGCCATAGTCGCCGAGCATGCACCCAGTGCCCGTCTGATCGCGACCAGGCGCGAGACGCTTCGAGAGGTCACTCGGTGGCTCGCGAGCGTCGAGATAGGCCGTTAGCCTGAGTTGTACATGCCCCCGCTCGTGCGTTCTGCACTTGGGGCTTCGGTCGACCTGCGCCTACTTCTTCCAATTTTGCAGAAGCGGGCCCTTGCTCCCATAGACGGGATCCTTGCGTGGACGACCTACCTTCTGGATCGTCGCGACCGCGCCATCATGCTCCTGGGCAGTCGTGCATTCGTCATAGGTCCCAAATGGAGGGTAGGCGCCGACAACTAGAAAATCGTCGGATGCCGAAAGGCATTGGTGCCCGGTGCCGGCCGGAAGAACCGCGACGTCGCCGGCCTTCAGTGACAGGGTTCGGCCCTTTTTGCCTCCAAACCGGACTTTGGCCGTCCCGGCCCGCCACCCCGAGCACCTCATGTATTCGCGAATGGTAGTGAACGTAGTCGTAGATGCCATTCCGCCAGCTGTCCCCCCATCCATTGGCCTCGAAAAGCTCCTCCAAGACGGCTGCGGGATCAAGTTCTTCGGGCAGCCTCACGGCGCCCCGATAGACGACAAGCGGCCAAAACGGATGATTGGGCACCAGGCCATCATCCTGGAACCAAAACTCATTTGCTTTTCGCCGCCTTACAAGATCGGCCACATCTTGCCTGCCCGGTCTTGCGATACCGGTAACCCGCTCGACAGCTTTCTTGGTACTCTGCAGAATGCTCATGATGTAGCCTTGCATTGCTGGTTGTCAGAGGACGACTCTTCATGCCGATTCAACCGGCTACATGCCGGTCGGTTCCGCTACCTTTTGGCCCACGGCAATGCAGCCGGATTTGTTCGATGACCGCAGGAGATATTCCGCATGAGTAACGTGGTAACGCTGCATGGTGACAAACGCTGGAAAGCGGTTCTTGTCTACGGCCACCAGAACGGCCCGATTACGATCGAACATTATCTTGAAGAGATTTCCGAGCTTCATAACATCATCGAACACGGTCCGGACTGGAACACGCTGATTGCGTGCACGGTGACAATCAACCGTCCCGACGGTGGTGAGGAGCAGAACAGCGAGGAAAAGGAGGTACGCCGTGAACATCGGTGAGATCGCGGATAAGTTCATCCGAGCGGCCGAGATCGAGCGCGTCAGCCACTAGCAAGTCGGGCCGCGCAGCGGGCGCGTACCATGGCCAGTTGGCTTCCAATTGCGGCGGCAAAATCGCATAAGGGTCACGTTTGAGCGCGCGCACCTGTCAAATTGCTCAATCGTTCCGACCCGGCGTTGGACGGGATGAGACAGAAAAAGACAATGGAGAATAAGATAAACCACAAACTTGCTGTGGCGCCTATGATGGACTGGACGGACGTCGCGAAAAGCAATTGTATTCAGCAACTTAGTGGAATCAATTCCTCTAAGTTGTACTGTCGTTGTACTCGTCCGGAGCGCTTGGGCAAAAACCGGGCGCATTTCGGGGAAGGGGGCACGAATGGCGGATAGGGGTCCTGTCGGTCATCTGGGGATTACTGGACTCCAGGCGCAACGAAGCCACGGGAGCGCTACATCCTCTGCCCTCGTCGGGTTGGTCAGAGGCAGGCCGATTTCCGACCGAACCATGGGGACATCATTCAACCCGGCCGTCTTGAAACGAACCGCGATGTCGCTTTCACTTCGCAGACAAAATATGCGACCGAAAACACCCTGGCCTTGCGGCCGATGAAGCTGCCGCTGGTACGAAGCATCCTCGCCAACTCGACGAGCATCGCCGTCTTTTCACCGCCGGGCCGCGAGCCGATTGCAATGACCGTTCCAAGCCGGATCAAGCCTTCTACGAGATAGCCGGCCGCATTGGCATGCCCGACGAGGTATTCGTCGGCGGTAATGAGGCGGACAATGGACTGCGCGGCGGCACCGCTGGGCAGAGCTTTCCGGTCGAGCTTTTCGTCGGCAAGTGCCGCACCAGTGACGGTGGTGACGGGTTTGTTCGTTTGCGTCCACGGTGATCGACAATGTGTGAGAGAGTTTCGAGGGATGGCCGTGCGCGTCAAGCGAGTGTTCCGCTCACATCTCCGGGGCTGGGGTTTTAGATGCGAAGATCATCGTCGCTGGGCTTTGTCGCCCCGCGAGCTTGGCTAGTCCACAAGTTGAAAGCGACGTCGGGTCCATGGCCCAAATCATGCCGACTTTGCCGTGGTCGTGATGCGGACGGCGTTCTGCCGGCAATTATTGCGTGATCTGCAATAGTGTTTTGTGCTGGCCCCAGTTCATCCCACGACAAGATAGCTGCATAAATCCCACGCTGGCGGTTGAGGGGGACCGTGGCGCAACGCGGAGAACCCGATTGCGCCAGTAGAGCGACAGTCACCAACGTGGAGGAGCAGATGAAAAACCTATCGTTTAAGGCCGTGCTGTTGGCGAGCCTAGCCGCAACAGCCGCAATGGGCGTCGTACAGTCAGCAAGCGCTGCCGACGAGAAATACGTCCTGATCCACCATTCCCCTGACAGCGAGACATTCTGGAACACCGTCAAGAACGGCGCCAGCTTGGCAGCAAAGGAAGTCGGTGCAACCGTCACGTTCCGCAATCCGCCGTCCGGCGACTTGGCGGACATGGTGCGCATCATCCAGCAGACGACCGCCGAGAAGCCCGACGGGATCATCGTTACCATCCCCGATCTCGAAACAGTGGGCGGCGCTATCGCAGACGCGGTTGCCCAGGGTATCCCTGTCGTGACGATGAACACGGGCACGGCCGAGGAATCCAAAAAACTCGGTGCTCTGCTCCACGTCGGTCAGCCTGAATATGAAGCCGGCAAGGGCGCCGGTGAACGAGCAAAAGCCGAAGGCATGAAGTCGTTCCTCTGCGTGAACAGCTTGTTCCCCAATGTGGCGGGGCAGCAGCGCTGTGAAGGCTTCGCGGAGGGTCTGGGCGTGCCTCTGGGCGAGCAGATGATCGATTCCGGCACCGACGCAGCGGAAATCGCCAACCGTGTGAAAGCTTACCTCTCAAGTCATCCGGATACGAGTGCCGTTTTGACCCTCGGCCCCATGACCGCGATTCCCACGATCAAAGCGCTGAAGGACAATGGGATGGCGGGCGACATCTACTTCGCGACCTTCGATCTCAATCCTGACATTTCGCAGGCGATCAAAGATGGCGTCATCAACTTCGCCATCGACCAGCAGCCTTTCCTGCAGGGCTACCTGCCGGTCATCACGCTGACCAATGATCTCCGCTATGGCGTGCTGCAGGCCAATTCGGTGCTTTCGGGGCCGGGGTTTGTCACCAAGGACAACCTTTCTCTCGTCGAGTCGCTGGCCGGCAAGTACCGGTAAGCGCCTCGCCTCCCGGGGGCGGAAGCGACGTGCGCTTCCGCCTTCGTCCTTGCGGATCTCTTTTGCGGGCAAGATCAGATGACGTCCATTAGCACCGACGAGCGCCTTAAGCGGAACTCACTCCTGCGTCGAGCGCTCGTTCGCCCGGAGCTTGGAGCAATTGGCGGCACGGCAGCCGTGTTCGCTTTCTTCCTCATTCTCGCCGGCGGCACCCAGATGTTCGCCCTGGATGGTGTCATTAACTGGAGCACCGTTTCGGCGCAGTTCATTGTGCTGGCCGTGGGCGTGTCGTTGTTGATGATCGCAGGCGAGTTCGATCTTTCACTCGGGTCAATGGTGGGCTTTTCCGGCATGGTCTTCGGCCTGCTGGTCATCCACGTTGGCATTCCAGTCTGGGTAGCGATCGTGCTGACCTTTGCGGTCTGTGCCTTGATAGGCACCATCAACGGCGTTCTGGTTATTCGCACGGGTCTTCCGTCTTTTGTCGTGACGCTGGCCTTCATGTTCATCCTTCGCGGCGCGACGATCTGGAGTGCGATCACCTTCAACAAACAGCCGGTCGTATCGGGGATCAGTGATGCCGCAGCGGGCGACCCCATCGCCTGGCTTTTCGGAGGTAAAGCGTTCACAGGCCTGTTCACCTGGCTTGGCCAGCAGGGCATCATCGAAACGTACACCCGAGGCACACGGCTAGGGCAACCGATCGTCGATGGCATTCCCATGCTGATACTTTGGGCCATCGGCCTGGTGATCGTCGGGCAGTGGGTTCTGACCCGTACCAAGTTCGGCAACTGGATCTACGCCGCCGGCGGTGACCCACAGGCTGCCCGCAACGTCGGTGTCCCCGTGGCTCGAGTGAAGGTACTGATGTTTATCGTTGCCGCAATATGCGCAGCGCTGCTCGGCATTTCTCAAGCGATAGAGTTCGGGTCGGCTGCGTCCGATCGCGGCATTATGACGGAATTCGAGGCGATCATTTGTGTCGTTTTCGGCGGTGCATTGCTGACCGGTGGATACGGGTCTGTAGTGGGCGCCGCTCTCGGTGCCGTTATTTTCGGTGTGGTCCAGCAGGGCCTGTTTTTCACCAACGTCGAGAGCTCGCTCTTCCGAGTGTTCCTTGGCACGATCCTTCTCGGCGCAGTTGTGGCCAACACGTACATCCGCCGCTCGATCACTGGAGAGAGGTGATGACCACGCCAATTTTGGAAATGATCGACATCCAGAAGCACTTTGGCCGCATCATCGCCCTGTCCGGCGTGTCGTTCAGCGTCATGCCGGGGGAATGTCACTGCCTGCTCGGTGACAACGGCGCCGGTAAGTCGACGTTCATCAAGACGATGTCGGGAGCCCATACCCCGACTGTTGGCGAGATGAGGGTAGCGGGCGACACCGTTCATTTCACAAGCCCTCGCGAGGCGCTCGCTGCCGGCATCGCCACCGTATATCAGGACCTTGCCATGATCCCGCTGATGAGCGTCAGCCGGAATTTCTGGCTCGGCCGCGAGCCAGAGGTCGGCTTCGGACCCTTACGCTGGCTGGATTTCAAGAAGGCCGATGCCATCACACTCGAGCAGATGAAGCAAATGGGTATCAATTTGCGGGAGCCAGGTCAGGCGGTTGGCACTCTGTCGGGAGGCGAACGACAGACCGTCGCGATCGCGCGTGCCGTCTATTTCGGCGCCAAGGCACTCATTCTCGATGAGCCGACTTCGGCGCTTGGCGTGCGCCAGACCGCCAATGTGCTGACGACAATCGACCGGGTCCGCAAGAAGGGCATAGGCGTCGTGTTCATCACTCACAATGTCCGGCGCGCAATGGCGGTCGGAGACCGGTTTACCGTTCTCAACCGCGGCAAGACGCTTGGCACGGCCGATCGTGGGCATATCTCATCAGAAGAACTGCAAAGTTTGATGGCCGGCGGGGAGGAACTCGCCCAGCTCGAAGCATCGCTCGGAAAAACGATCTAGGGATCGCGTCGGAGGGCGGCCCGGATTGGGAGCCCCACCGAGAGGAGGTCGAATTGTCAAAGTACCTGAATGAGCAGAACTCGGTCGAAACAGTCCTCGCGAGGATGGGCGATGGAACGAATGCTCGTCTTCGTACCGTTATGGAGTCGCTGATCAATCACCTCCATGGTTTCATTCGCGATGTCGAACTTACCGAGGCAGAGTGGGAGATTGCAATCGCGTTTCTGACCCGTACTGGGCAGATGTGCAGCGACACGCGGCAGGAATTTATCCTGCTTTCGGACGTGCTCGGTGTTTCGATGCTCGTGGACGCGATCAATCATCGGCGTCCTACCGGTGCCACCGAGAACACGGTGTTTGGTCCATTCCATGTCGACGGGTCGCCCGAGCGGCAGATGGGTGAAAACATCAACCTCGATGGCAAGGGTGAGCTTTGCCTCTTTGAGGGCCGGGTCCTTGACCTGGACGGTAATCCAATCGAGGACGCCTATGTCGACGTTTGGTCAGACAACGACGAAGGCTTCTACGACGTTCAGCAGCCTGACATACAGCCGCCGTTCAACAACCGTGGTATTTTCAGGACTGGCGCAGATGGTCGATACAGCTTCGTGGGAATCAAGCCGACTTCATACCCCATTCCAAACGACGGTCCGGTGGGGCAAATGCTCGAACAGCTCGAGCGTCATCCTTTCCGCCCTGCGCACGTGCATTTCCTGGTTGGCGCGATCGGCTACGACCGCCTCTGTACGCACATCTTCGTCTCGGGAGACCCGTACCTGGAGTCGGATTCCGTGTTTGGGGTGAAGCATACGTTGATTGTCGCGTTCGAGCCGCTCGTCGACGCGGCGACGAAGTGGAATGTTAAGTTCGACTTCGTCCTGAAGCGACTGTAGAACCCTCGCTCGCGGTATATTTCAAAGGCAAGGGCTGACAATCGCGCGGCGGCGGCTGCGACCGCAGGCCTGGCGGCTAAACGCCGAGGTCGACTAAGATCTTCATTTTGGTCCCGCTCGGATCCATCAGCGGCTTGAATCCCTTCTCGACGATGTCGTCCAAGGCGATCGTGTCATCGATCAGGCGTTCGACCGGCAAACGGCCGCTCTCGATCATTGCGTAAACACGCGGCCATAGTGTCGTCGGGTAGCAGAGCGACCCCTGCAGTCGAATATCACGCGTGATCAGGTCAAAAGGTGAGAACTCGACCTTAGCGTTGGTGAGGCCGACCAGCACCACCGTTGCCTGCGAGCGCACCGACTTGATGCAGTCGGCAATAGCTCGCGGGTTGCCCGCGCACTCGATCGCTGAATCGCATCCGAGGCGCTCGAATGTGTGCTCTCGAATAAAGTCTGCAAGCGGCGTCTTGGTAGGGTCGATCGTGATGACCGGAATGCCCAATGACCCGATGCGTTTGCGGCGGGCAGCATTGGGTTCGCTGAGGAAGATCTTGCCGGCGCCAGCAACGTGGGCGGCCATGACCGTAAGCGCCCCGATTGGGCCGCCACCAGTGATCAGGATCGAGCCGCCCGGCTCAAGCCCGCTGCGGTCGACTGCTGTCACCGCGACAGCCGCCGGCTCCACCATCGCTCCCTGTTCAAAAGTCAAGGTGTGAGGCATTTTGACAGTCGCGGATGCCTTCATGACCGCGAAATCCGCGAACCCGCCCCAATTCCATGTCAGGCCAGTCGCGGCCCCGCGAGTGCCAAGGAAATGGAGGCCGCGGACGCCGAAAAAACCATCGGCCGGACCCATGTGCGGCTGAATCGCCACGCGGTCGCCCAGCTTCAGATGGGACACGTCGCTCCCAACGGCCGCGATTTCACCGCTGAACTCGTGGCCGAGGATCTGCGGAATTGAGGCCCCCGAGAAAGGGTTGGGCTGAGACGATACGAAGTGGGGTCCGTCGGCAAACTCATGCAGATCGGTGCCGCAAATGCCGCACAATCTGTTGCGGACAAGAACTTCATCCGGCTGCAGATCGACCGGATCTGGAAGTTCCTCAACTCGGACGTCGCCTTTGGCGTAGAAGCGGGCAGCTCTCATTTTCGAAATCCTTTGGAAAGTGGCGGCGCTTGCAGCGCCAGAAAAATCAGATGTAGTGTCAGGGCGAGTAGGGGGCCTGAAGCGCCTGCAATCATAGCGCCAAGCCAACCAAAGCTCTCAATCGCCCAGACGCCGACGCTGGCGCCAGCCGCCCCACCGACGAAGAAGGCTGCCATGAAGAGGCCGTTGAGGCGAGCGCGTTCGTTAGGGTGAGCGGAAAAGAGCTCACGCTGGCTCATCACCAGGGACACGGGGACGGCGCCGTCGAGAAGGAGGGCACCAACCAGCAGGGCCGCCAGCCCCACCACGCCACCCGATCCGCCCCAGCCGGCGACGATCCAGGATAGGACGCCGGCGCTGAGGGAGAGCGTCGTTCCCAAGGTGATCGCTCCGCGGTCAGCTACCCTCCCGGCCAGAGGTGACATGATCGCGCCTGCGGCACCCGCCAGCGCCACGAGTGCGATCTGAACTTGGTCGAGGCTGTAGGGCGGCCTGCTCAGAAGGAGGGGCAGGGCCGTCCAGAAGAGGGTGTAGGAATAGAACATCAGAAACTGGTATGCGGCCCTACGTTGAAGCAAGCGATTTTCCCAAGCGAGCGAAGCCATGGATTTCAGCATCGCTCCATAACCAAGCTTGCTTTCGGGCTGTCGCGCCGGCATCCGCGCGAGGATCAGCACAGCAGCACCCAGGCAGATGGCTGCAGAGAAAAAGAAGACCGACCGCCAACCGAAAGGACCGGTGATCAAGCTCGACAAAGGCCGAGACAACATGATGCCGGTCAGGATGCCCGCCATCACGCGCCCAACCATCAATCCCTGGCGCTTTGGGTCGGAAAGCGCGGCCGCGTAAGGAAGCAGGATCTGGACAGACACTGACCCGATGCCGATGCAAAAACACGCGATTAGAAAAAGCGTCGGCGAGGTTGTCAGTGCCATGGTGATCGAGGCGGCGAAGCCGACGACGAGCACTGCCTAAAGCCAGTCGTCGGTTCTCGATCGCGTCAGCGAGCGGCACTAAAAGGAGGAGCCCAAGACAATAGCCCAGCTGGGCAAGCGTCACGATGATACCAGCACCTTCGGGAGCTAACCCAAGCGTGCCGGCAATTTCCCCGACGATGGGCTGTGCGAAATAGAGATTCGCGACGATGGCGCCACAAACGCAGGCGACTACGAACTCGAAGCCAGCCGGCGGTTGATCCTTGGAGGCTGAGACAACCACGTCAGGTGATGGATCGGATCGAACCACCGTCGACGCCCCAGACCGAGGACGTCACGAACGAGGCCAGGTCTGAGGCGAGGAACAAGATCACGTTCGCCACTTCGTCCGGCGTCCCGAGCCGCTGCAGCGGCAGCTGCCGAAGCTTCAATTCGTGCTCGACGGCCGCCTGCGGCTCCATCTTGTGGTACTTGCCCATCGTCTCGGCGAAGCCCCCAGGTTTCTCCCAGAAGGGCGACCAGATGGGACCAGGAGCGACAGCGTTGACGCGGATCTTGGGAGCCTCGGCTCGCGCCAATGCCTTGGTGAGGGCGAGGATTGCGGCCTTCGATACCGAGTAGTCGACCGGCACGGGTTCAGGCTGTCGCCCTAGGTCCGATGCGTTGTTGATGATCACGCCGCCATTGGCCCGCAGGATTGGCAGCGCTTTGCGGATCGCTCGCACATAACTCATGAAGTTGAGCGAAAGTGTTGCATCCCACGCCGCGTCATCGACGTCGTCGAAGCTGCGGATGGCGCCGGAACCAACATTGTTGATGAGCACGTCAACACGGTTCCCGAAGCCTTTCAGAAGTTCGTCCATGCCGCCGGATACCCCGGCCGCCTCCGAAAGATCCGCCTTTGCGCAGTGAACGACTACACCATGGCCACCGGCGACGGCCCCGACCTCTGCAAGTCCCTTCTCGTCGAGGTCCAACAGACCGAGGTCGGCGCCTTCCTTAGCGAAAGCCAAAGCCGTGGCGCGGCCGATGCCATTGGCAGCGCCCGTGATGATCACCACCTTTCCCTTGAGACCAGTGTCCATATTGCTTCCTCCCAACGATCGTGAGTTTAGACGGACGCCCCTTCGGCGCCGGTTCGGAAATCAAAGCCAGCAGTCAATCCGCCGTCGGCGATGACGTCAGCGCCGAGGAGTGCCGACGCGCCATCCGACAAGAGGAACAATGCTGCTTGGGCGACCTCGCTTGCCTCGAGGATGCGGCCTTGCGGCTGTCGATTTGCGCGGGTCGCCAAGAACCGGGAGCTGTCGGTGGCGCTCTCGACGTGTCGCTTGAAGAGACCAGCCATCATGGGACCGGGACTTAGAACGTTGATCCGAATGCCTCGGCGTGCGTGGTCGAGTGCCGCGGTCCGAGCCAGCTGACGCACGGCTGCTTTCGATGCGTTGTAGATGGCCAGCTGCTGCTCGGCCAAGGTGGCATTGACTGACGCAACCGCAACGATTGCGCCTCCACTTTTGGCCTCCATTCGAGGGATGATCATCGCCATCGCCAAGGCGGTGCCGGTCACGTTCACCGACATGGTGAGCTGGATGCGTTCGGGTGTCGCTTCAGATACAGTGCCAAGGTCAAGGATTGCGGCGCACGTCACGAGCCCGAGCGTTGCGGACGTTTCGGCGTCGAGGAAGTCGCCCACCTTATCCCAGGTACTTGTATCAGCGATCGAACCGGTGATTTGCTGGTAGCTGGGATCGGATGGGAGCGCAGATGGGGCCACATCGACGCCGACAACCTTACAGTTGCACTGCAGCAGATGCCTGGCCACTTCGAGGCCGAGACCTGACGCTGTGCCTGTCACGACGACGATGTCGGGCAGACGCAATTCAAGCGAACCCATTCGATCACCTATTCAACAAGGGGAGGCATGCCGGCGTAGGCGCGATGGAGGAGGCGCCCAATCCGATCTTTATCGAGCTGCCGAGGGTTCCAGTAGGGATTCGACAGGGCCAATGCGCGGGCCTGGCCAAGACCTTCTTCTACCATGCCGATGTCCTTAAGGGCGCGCGCCGCTCCTACCTGACCGGCGAGTTCGTAGAGCGCGAGGCTAGGGTTGTCGGTGCCTAAAACGCGCTTCAGGCGATCGATGGCATCCGGGACTGCTGGTGCGTTGTAGGCGAGGGCATGAGGCAGCACGATGGTGTGCGTCTCAGCATGTGGGAGATCGAACGACCCGCCGAGCGTATGGCAAAGCTTGTGGTGCAGAGACATACCCACGGCCCCCAGGCAAGTCCCCGCCAGCCAAGCACCGTACAGGGCCAGGGATCGTGCTTCTTTGTCCCGCGGGTCAAGCCTGATCGTGGGCAAGGCCTTGGCCAATGCACCGATGGCTTCGCCCGCCATGAGGTCGATAATCGGGTTCCGGTCCCGAGCGTAGAGCGCCTCAACCGCGTGTGCGATAGCGTTGATGCCGCTGGTTCCCGAGAGGGCGACCGGTAGGGAAAGCGTCAGGTCGACATCGTAGATCACCACTTCAGGCAGGACCTTCGGCGAAGTGATCGTCTTCTTCTGGCCGTTTGCTGTTTCACCAAGGATGGGTGTCATCTCAGAGCCGGCATAGGTGGTCGGGATGGCGATCTGCGGCAGATCTGTACGCAGAGCTAACGCTTTGCCCAGCCCAGTCGTCGAACCACCGCCAATGGCGATGAGCCCGTCGACATTCTTTTCCTGAATGTCTCGCATCGCTTGTTCGGTGACATTCACCGGAGTGTGCATGGCGGCGCCCGAGAACACCCCAACTGACTTCGCCGCGAGCAGGGAGGCCACCGTCAGCGCAAAGTCTTCCTGCTGGGGTGTGGAGAGGACCAGAACCCGCTGTAGCCCCAGGCGGTCGACTTCTTCTCCGACCTTTCCAACCGATCCCGCGCCAAAGACCACTCGCGACGCATTGGCGCTGTAGACGAAACTCTCGGGTAGCCTTGCCATTTTGCTCACTCCCGATTGTTAATGCGCAGGTTGAACTGCTTGATGCTGATCTCGGCCCACACGCCCGACCGGTTGAAGGGGTCGGCGGCGTTGAATGCTTCGACCTCAGCCACACTGGAGGCCTCAAAGACGAACAGTGACCCAATCATTGTGGCGCCGTCGGCCGCTAGCAGCGGTCCGGAGATTACGGTCCTCATCTTTCCCGCGGCCAGATAGGCCTTATGCTCATCGTAGTGAGCAAGACGAATATCGATCGCGTCTGGATGATCGATGCAGTGGACGGCAACCTTCATGGCGAGGGTTCCTCCGTTGAAACGTAGTCGACCTGGTACCGCGCAATACGCACACCTTGGAGCTCGTCACGTATCTTCAGGTGGGCGGGATGGGTGGCATATGCCTCTAGAGCTTCAGCGCTTTCGAATTCTGAGTAGAGCACCACGTCGCAGGCGTAATCGACGCCGCTGAAATCCACGCCTACTTCTATGTGCAGAAGGCCCGGGATCGCTCCGAGCAATGCCTCAAAGCGCGATTTGACCGCTTCTACCGCAGCGGCTTTCTGGCCGTCGGCAGTTGGAAGGAGATTCCACATGACGACATGCTTTACCCGCTCCCTCTGCCCCTTCTGTGTCGCCACCTGATCCATCCGTTCCCTCTCAAGCCAAGTGACCGTGCAAGTTTGACGGAAGTGATTGCATTTGCTTGGGATGCGATGAAGACTGGCTTTCTCAAAACACCTTTCCGCGGGATGCAAAAAGTGGATCGCTGGACCGAGCTACAGGTGTTCCTCAAGATCGTTGAGGAACAGAGCATGACAAAGGCGGCGGATGCCCTTGACCTCTCGGTTTCCGGAGTTAGCCGCCACCTTGTGAATCTGGAGACGAGGCTCGGTGCCCGGCTGGTTCAACGATCCACTCGCCGGCTCAGCACGACCACCGAAGGCCAGCAGCTCTACTTGGACGCCCGAGACATCCTGGCGAACTGGGAAGAGGCCGAGGCAAACGTTACGGCCCGCGCTCATGCACCAACCGGCAGGCTGAGGGTGGGGGCCTCTCTGTCATTTTCGTTGCTGCATCTGATGCCAGTAGTTCAGCAGTTTAGGCAGCGCTATCCGAGTGTGCTGATCGAGGTGGTGGCATCCAACCGCTACTACGACATCATCGAAAATGGGCTCGATCTTGCGATCCGCACGCGTCGCGTGGAGGCCGATAGCTCCATTACTATTCGGAAACTGGCCGAGACGCGCCGGCTGTTGGCGGCATCACCGGAGTATCTCAACCGCTGCGGAGCCCCGATACATCCCAGTGACCTCAAGGACCACGATCTGATCCTCTACACTCTGGCCGACAACTGGAACAACCTGAACTTCCGCAAGGGCGAGGATGCTGTAACCGTCGAGGTCGATGGCATCATCAATGCCAATGACGGCCAGCTCATCTGCGCAGCCGCTCGCGACGGCCTTGGGATCCTGGCGCAGCCGACGTACATTATCCAGGAAGATCTCGTAGCCGGGCGCCTTGTCCGCGTCCTCGACGATTGGGATCTCCCGAGGCTGACAATGAATATCGCCTATCCGAGCAAATCCTTCATGCCTGCCCGGACCCGGCTGTTCCTCGACTTTCTCGTCGAGCAGTTCCGCGCAAACAACTACGAGGAACTGCGGACTCGGTAGGCCGATTTTTGCGCGCCACGCAACACAGTTTCCCCAGCGACCGGGTTTATTCTCCCTCGGTAGAACGTTAGCCAAAACGGGTGCCGCGCTGTTCGCGGAGGCACGATATGCATTCCCGCAAGGACATCGTGATGGCTGCAGACGTTGAACTCCTGATTTCCTACTTCGCCCTCTCTGGAGACGTCTTTCCGTTGGGCCCGACGGAGATCAGCCCCTTTCCGTTCAAGGACCGTGTCGAGGCCGCTGCCCGCGCCGGATTCAAGGGCTTTGGCCTCCATTCGGAGGATGTAGTTCATGTCAGGGATCAGATCGGCTACCGGGAAATGCGCCGGATCGTGGAGGCGAACGCCATCAAGCACCTCGAGATCGAGTTCCTGACCAATTGGTTCCGCCGCGACGAGAAGCGTCAGGAGTCCGACAAGGTCCGCAAGCTTATGCTCGAGGTCGCAGCGGAATTGGGACTAAAGGATATCAAAGTCGGGCCTGGCTTCGAGGATGCCCCCGCCGACGTGCCGCTGATGGCGGACGAACTGGGCAAGTTATGCGACGAGGCCGCGCCCTACGGCACCGACATCGTGTTGGAAATCATGCCATGGTCCAATGTGCGTACCATCGAAACCGGCTTGGCGATCGTCTCCGCTGCAAATCGCAAGAATGGTGGCCTGCTGATCGACATATGGCACATGGCCCGAGGCAACATTCCCTATAGCGAAATTCGCAAGGTACCTGCTCGGTTTATCAAAGCCGTGGAAATTGACGACGCGCTGAAGGTGGCGCCGGTACCAGACATTTGGGAAGACACGATCGCTTATCGCGAGCTTTGCGGGGAAGGGGAACTCGATGTCCCGGCGTTTCTGCGCGAGGTACAGGCAGCCGGTTACCGCGGCGTGTACGGCACGGAGATCCTTTCGGCCAAACACCGCAAGCTAGGACTGGACGAAATGGCCGAGCGAGTTTTCAAGTCCTCCATGGCTCAGTTTGCCCATCTCTGATCGGACCAACGGCAGCGCGAGCTTTTGGGGGGTGATCAACGAGGATCGCCCCTTCCTCTTTCTCCACAACGAAGGTCAACGGCATGGGCTACGCTATTGGTGAAGATGCTGTGCTCGGCATCGCTTGCCTGGGAATTACGCACCCTCACACATCCGGCAGGGTAAAGGCGTTTCAGAGAATGCCAGGGGTGCGCCTGCTGGGTGCCCATGACGAAAGTCCGCTTCTGACGCCGTTCGTCGATGCGCTTGGGTTGGAGCCTCGAAGCAAGGACGAGATCCTAGCGGATCCCGATGTCCATGCGGTGCTTGTGCATCCCAAAAGCCACGCTATGGCGGATTTTGCCATCGAGGCGCTTGAAGCGGGAAAAGCCGTGCTTTGTGAAAAGCCGGCCGGCCGAGGGTCAGCCGACACCGCGCGTATTGTCGCCGCGGTCGATCGGACGGACGGCCTGTTTCAGGTTGGCTACTGTTGGCGTTTCGCGCCTTCCATCGGAAAAATGCAGGAGGTTCTGGCAAGCGGACGACTCGGGAAAGTTCTCCAGGTCAGGGCCCATGCTGGCTGCTCTCATAATGAGGCAGCTACCGCCCACATGAATCAGCCTGGAGACATAGGTGGAGCGATGTTCGTAATCGCCTGCCACCTCATTGATCGCATCCTGCTCCATTTTGGCATGCCCGATACAGTCAACGCCAGAATTACCAAGTTTCCGTTGGTGTTCGGCGCCGAGTCCAGGGAAGACGCCGGCGGCGCGATCCTCAACTACCGCGACAAGCTGGTCACCGTCGACTTCATGTCATGGGATCCGCTGTCATGGACGGAGAGTTGGGAACTCTCGGCCTACGGGACCGAGGGAATAATGCATTCATGCCCTGTGCCGGCGTCGTACAAAATCTACGACAGTGGGAAGAACGGTCATCAGCAAGGATGGACGGAGTGGCGCGAGACGAGTTTCCCCGAAATCTGGGCGACGAAGAAGACCGTCTATTCGCCTGAAATCGCCGAGATTGGTAACCCTATCTACTTCAACCGCGAGGCGGCCGCTTTTGTTACATCGCTGCGCACGGGATCGTCGTCCATTGTACCAGCCACCCATGCTCACAACATCAACCGGCTCCTTGAAGCCATGTTTAAGTCGTCTGAATTGGCAGGCGCTGAAGTATCGTTGACGTTTTAAGGCCACCTTAGGTCAGAGCCCGAACCTCCTAGGTAGCAGGCCCTTTTATGAGTTCATTTTTGCGCGGGGTGCAAGACTGTTTCCAAATTCGCACGCTTTATCGCGCCAGCCTGGCATGTAGCACCTCTGAGAGAAGGTCGCGTTCTTTGCAATGGGGCCGCATCGGCGAGCCAGGCGAGGTAGCTGCCGTTATCCTGTTCCTCGCTAGCGACGAGGCGTCCTACGTCACCGGAGCTCAGGCTATCCGCCCGGTGAGTTTATGGGGCACAGGCACGTGCCAGTGCGCCCAGTTATGCAACGTCGATTGGGTTGCGGCCTGCGCCGTGAAGGAGGGTTTTATGGATAAGACGGTTCCCGATCTCGCCACAGCAGTAGCCGACATCCAAGACGGGATGACGCTGATGATTGGTGGATTTGGCGGCTCAGGCGCCCCGATCGAACTCATCCATGCTCTGATCGATCGATTTCGCGGCACCGGGTCTCCTACGGGACTCACCGTGATCAACAACAATGCTGGCAATGGGCGGATCGGCATCGCGGCGATGATCGACGCTGGCATGATTGCGAAGATGATTTGCTCATTTCCACGCTCAGCCGACCCTCGCGCCTTCACTGAGAAGTACCATACCGGCCAAATCGGGCTCGAACTCGTGCCGCAGGGAACGCTGGCCGAGCGCATCCGCGCCGCCGGTGCAGGCATTCCAGCCTTTTATACGCCGACCAGCTTCGGCACCGATTTGGCCGAGGGCAAGCCGGTCGCCGAGTTTGAAGGTCGTATGTACGTGCAGGAACGCTGGCTAAAGGCGGATGCAGCCCTGATCAAGGCGGAACTGGCGGACACCATGGGCAACCTCACCTACCGCAAAGCGGCGCGAAACTTCTCGCCTCTGATGGCCGCCGCTGCCCGGGTGACCATCGTCCAGGCCTCAACGATCGTGTTGCCTGATGGAATCGACGCCGAGCAGGTCATTACACCCGGAATTTTCGTCGACCGCATCGTGCAAGTCGCCGATGCCCAACAGGAGGAAGCCCTGATGCGGGCTGGGGTGGCCTACGCATGACTGAGAAACTCACCAACGCTCAGATCGCCTGGCGAGCCGCTCAGGACATTGCCGACGGCGCTTATGTGAACTTGGGCATCGGTTTTCCCGAGATGGTCGCGAAATTCCAGCCCTTCGGCCGGCAAGCGATCTTTCACACCGAGAACGGCGTGCTCAACTTCGGGGAATCTCCTGCGAAAGGCGAGGAAGACTGGGACCTGATCAACGCGGGCAA
This sequence comes from Mesorhizobium sp. M1312, assembly GCF_040318115.1. NCBI lineage: Bacteria > Pseudomonadati > Pseudomonadota > Alphaproteobacteria > Hyphomicrobiales > Phyllobacteriaceae > Mesorhizobium > Mesorhizobium sp. M1312. Next base: position 117,218 of record NZ_JAMYLQ010000004.1, read on the forward strand.
GAAGGCAATCACGCTCAAGCCCGGCGCATCTTTCTTCCACCATGCCGATAGCTTCGCCATGGTTCGGGGCGGCCATCTCGATGTGGCCATCCTGGGCGCTTACGAAGTTGCGGAGAACGGTGACCTCGCTAATTGGTCGACGGGCCCTAAGGCCGTGCCGGCTGTGGGCGGTGCCATGGATCTGGTGCATGGCGCCGAGCGCGTTGCTGTGATCACCGACCACGTGACGAAGGAAGGACGCCCCAAGCTGGTCAGGCGCTGCAGTCTGCCGCTGACCGGGGTTGGCTGCGTGACACGCGTCTATACCAGCCTTGCCGTTGTTGACATCGTGAGTCAGCGGTTCGTGCTGCGCGAGAAACTGCCCAAGCTCAGCCTCGACTCCCTGCAAGCGGTAACTGGTGCCGAGCTTGTCGTCGACGGCACGGTTGACGACCTGATTGTTCCGGAGGTTTAGGAATGAGCGAAGCCTTTATCTGCGCCTACAAGCGCACGCCCATCGGCCGCTTCGGCGGCGTCCTGTCCTCGGTTCGAGCGGACGATCTAGGTGCCGTTCCCCTCAGGGCACTGGTCGCTGAGAACTCAGGTGTTGATTGGGACGCAGTCGACGACGTGATTTTCGGATGTGCCAATCAAGCCGGCGAAGACAACCGGAACGTTGCTCGTATGAGTTCGCTCCTGGCCGGCCTGCCAGTGAGCATCCCTGGCACTACAATTAATCGCCTGTGCGGATCTGGAATGGATGCCGTTATCACCGCCGCTCGCGCGGTCAAGTCAGGTGAAGCAGAGTTGCTCATCGCCGGCGGTGTCGAGTCTATGAGCCGAGCCCCATTCGTGCTGCCCAAGGCCGACACGGCCTTCTCTCGCAATGCAGAGATCTACGACACGACCATCGGCTGGCGCCTCGTCAACCCGCTGATGAAGGCGCAGTACGGCGTGGATTCAATGCCCGAGACCGGTGAGAACGTCGCTCGGGAGTTCGGCGTGTCGCGCGAAGCCCAGGACGCATTTGCGGTGTGCAGCCAGAACAAGGCTATTGCCGCGCAGAAGAGCGGCAGGCTTGCTCAGGAAATCGTCCCCGTAATGGTTCCTCAGAAGAAGGGGGACGCGGTTCGCGTCGAACGGGACGAGCACCCTCGAGCCGGCACCACAATTGAAACCTTGGCCAAGCTCAAGCCACTGTTCTCAGACGGCAGTGTCACCGCCGGCAATGCCTCGGGAGTGAACGACGGCGCTGCGGCACTCATCATCGCGTCTGAGGCAGCGGCCAAGCGCTACGGGCTTACGCCGATCGTCCGCATATTGGGTGGCGCGGCCGCTGGCGTGCCACCTCGCATCATGGGCATTGGTCCTGCACCAGCCACCAAGAAGTTATGCGCTCGCCTTGGGCTTACACCGGCGGAGTTCGAGGTCATTGAACTCAACGAGGCTTTCGGGAGTCAGGCCATCGCCGTACTTCGCGACCTGGGCATCCCTGAGGACGCAATCCACGTGAATCCCAACGGTGGCGCAATTGCCCTGGGACATCCCCTGGGTATGAGCGGCGTGAGAATAACTGGAAGCGCGGCTCTCGAACTCACCACCCTTGGGAAAACATACGCTTTGGCGACGATGTGCATTGGCGTGGGGCAGGGAATCGCTATCGCATTGCAGCGGGTTTAGATGTGTGGGCGACGGGCCTCTGAGGCTGGCCAACGGGGGAGAGGCCCGGTTTGAACCGCTTGGGAAGCCACGCTCGCCGAAGGATGGGATCGCGATCTTCCCTGATATTCCCGCGATTGCTCGGTACGGCTGAAATGTCGTCCGCGAAACACATGCTCCTTACGGCTGTTCCAGAGCACAAAAGGCGTTCCACACCCCGAGACTTGTCGCTGCCGATGCGTACCGCGGATTTAAGCAGTTGATTTTAAAGAATTATTTAGACCATTGAACTACGAATCTGGGGGTCAGGAGTTCGAATCTCTTCGGCGCGCCAATGCTTTTCAAAATCTTAGCTCCTGTGTCGCCCTGAAACCCAGTCCGGCTTGGGTTACAAATGGGTTGCAACGGCCCGTGGCAGATTGCGAAGGTACCTATCTCTTACTGGGATGGGGCGAGTTCCATACCCACCCAGTACCCACCCCGGCTCTTGGGAGGCACCTGTCTGCGCTTATCAAGGTAGTCTGCCAAATCCTGCAAATGGACACCCTTGGCACATTTCTGACTTGTTTCTATTCGCATGAGCGGCAGGGCAAATGTCGCCTGAACTGAGCTTGCGAAGAAATTTCGGGAGCGTCAGGTGCGAAAAGAAATCGCGACGGACCTCATCGAGCGGAATGATGGCCTTACCGTATTGCGCCATGAGCAGAAAAGCGGTGTTGAGTGACATTGATGGTTCCGCTTTGAAAAATAGAATGAAATGAGTCACATACCATAGAGGCCGGCAATGTCAGTCTGTCCAATCTCAATGTGGTTTAAAAACTGATGATTGAAAAATATAGGAAATTCGTCGTAGCACCGATGATGGACTGGACGGACCGGCATTGCCGGTTCCTCCATCGCCAATTGACGCGCCGGTCATTGCTCTACACCGAGATGGTCGTGGCCGACGCGGTCATCCAGGGCGAGCGCGAGCGCTTGCTCGGCTTCGACGATACGGAACATCCGGTCGCGTTGCAGCTCGGCGGCTCCGATCCGCGGAAGCTTCCCGAGGCGGCCCGCATCGGCGAAGCCTTCGGCTATGACGAGATCAACCTCAATGTCGGCTGCCCGTCCGACCGCGTCCAGTCGGGTACGTTCGGCGCCTGCCTGATGAAAGCACCGCTCCTTGTCGCCGATTGCGTCGCCGCGATGAAGGCTTCTGCCAGCATCCCCGTCACCGTCAAATGCCGCATCGGCGTCGACGAGCAGGACCCTGAGCCGGCGCTCGATGCGCTGGCGAACGGAGTTTTCGCGGCCGGCGCCGACGCGCTGTGGGTGCATGCCCGCAAGGCGTGGCTGGAAGGACTAAGCCCGAAGGAAAACCGCGACATCCCGCCACTCGACTACAACAGGGTTTATCGGCTGAAAGCCAAAAACCAAAACAAATTCATCGGCATCAACGGCGGCATTCAATCGCTTGAAGAGGCGCTTGACCACATTGATCATGTCGACGGCGCCATGCTTGGCCGCGCCGCCTATCACACGCCGGGCATTCTGGCAGGTGTCGACGCCGCGTTTTACGGCGACAAACCCAACGCGTTCGATTTTACCACGCTGATCGATGCCATGGCGGATTATGCGGCACGCCATATTGAGCGGGGCGGGCGGCTTGGCCATGTCACTCGTCACATGGTCGGCCTGTTCCACGGTCTGCCCGGCGCGCGCCGCTACCGGCAGATCCTTTCGACCGATGCGACGAGGCCCGGCGCCCGACCGGATGTGCTGAAGGCGGCTTTCGCTGCAGTCGATTTCGGCGGGACGGACGCGGAAGCAGCTTGACTGTTCAATCGCGCAAGATCATGCGCGCTTGGTTCGTGGTCCGTTCAGCAATCTAGAGGACCGTCGATAGCTGAGGCAAAGCCGTCAAACTAAGCGGCGCTCGCCCGCTCGGCGTCCTGCATTTCTTCTTTGATCGCGTGCGACATGGATCGAGTGCGCAGCGCATCGCGCTTCGGCGGCGCCTGGAATGTACGGCGATATTCGTGGGTGAATTGCGAGATGCTCTCGTAGCCCACCTCGAACCCAGCGCTGGTTGCCGAAAAGCCTTCATCGAGCATGAGGCGGCGTGCTTCGATTAGGCGAAGCCGCTTCTGATACTGTCCCGGCGTCAGTGACGTCATGTGCTTGAAGTGCTTGTGAAAGGCCGTAAGGCTCATCGCCGCTGCGGCCGCCAAGCGCTCGACGGGAACACGCGATCGATACTCGGTTCTAAGAATCGCGATGGCCGCAGCGAGACGGCTCGCGTGGCCGTCCGGATCGGCAAGCGACCGCAGAGCCGCGCCGTGCTGACCCGAGAGGAGCCAATAATGCAGTTCGTGCATAATTCCGGGGCGCAGGAGCGACGTAGCATCCGGTCGGTCCAGCAAGCGCATTAGCCGCACTGCGCAATCTAGAATCGGCGCATTGGTGTCTTCAGCGAACAAGGTGCGTGTCTCTGACGGGCGCTGCGCACGCACGCTGCCCAACTGCGCCGCGATCTCGCGCAGGAGCGTCATCTCGAGTTCGACTGCGACGGCCAGATAGGGCTCGCGCCGGCTTGCCTGCACGATCCGTCCGACGACCGGCATGTCCGCGCTCACGATCACGGATTGCCCAGCGGAGAAGACTTGCTGCTCTCTGCCCACGGTCATCAGCTTGGCACCCTGCAGAACCAAACAAACCAGCGGCCGATAGACCGAATGCAAGTCGCCATGTGGTGACTCGACGCACATCATCCGCAGGCCCGGCACTGGCGTCAGCGCCAAACCGTCCCGGTTTGCATGGCGGGCGGCATAGGTGTGAACGGCATGTTTGAGGACGTCCATGCAATGTCTCCTGCAGCGGCGCGATCCTGGCGATCCTAGCATGCGGGCGGACAAACATCACGTGGGCTGCAGGATCGAGCAAGTTTTGCGCATGCGTTGGCAAGCTGTCGACCGCATCGCCCGGTAGGAAATGTCCCAACCAAACAAGCCCGCTCGATAAGGAAGGGAATTCATATGCTTGGGCAGAACGAGGTACCGAGACGCGCCGTGCTGGCGGCTGTCGCCATGGCTCCCGTAGCACGCGCGGTGGGCGCCGCCGGCGCGCAAACGACCGGCCAGGCGCCGTCACCGTCAATTGCGAAAAGAACCACGATCTCGCGGCCGGCGTAGTCCGGGATATCGAGGCAGCTGGTGGGCGCGCCATCTGGGTGCAGGCCGACGTCAGCGACCTAAGTGCGGTACAATCGCGGCGCTCTGCAGCGGGAACGGGGCTTGGATCAACGGGCAGACGGTATTCACTAACGGCGGGATCGTTTGACCCGATTGGTTGGAATAGATGGAGCACAGAACGATGAAAATGACCGGAAATACGATCCTTATCACCGGCGGCGGATCCGGGATCGGGCGGGAACTGGCGCTACGCTTCAATGCGCTTGGAAACACTGTGATCGTGGCGGGACGGCGCAACGAGGCGCTCGAGCGGACGATCGCCGGGCGTGAAGGCATGCACGCCATGGTCGGCGATGTCGAAGACCCAGGAGCGATCACAGCATTTGCCAAGCGCTTAGTCGCCGAGCACCCGGCGCTCAACGTGCTCATCAACAATGCCGGCATCATGCGCCGCGAGGATCTCACCAGGGCCCGCGATCTGCGCGACGCGGAGGAGACGATCGTCACCAATTTGTTCGGGCCGATCCGCCTCACCAACGCGCTAGTCGACCATCTGGCGGCCCGGCGAAATGCCGTGATCGTCAACGTCTCGTCAGGCCTGGCCTTCGTGCCGCTGAGTGGCACGCCGACCTACAATGCCACCAAGGCGGCGATCCATTCCTATACGGTGTCGTTGCGCGAGCAACTCAGGGGCAAGGTCGAAGTGATCGAGCTTGCGCCGCCCGCGGTTCGCACTGAACTCACTCCCGGCCAGTCGACGCGCGACGAGTATATGCCGCTCAATGCGTTCATTGACGAGGCGATGGCGTTGTTTAGCCGGGAGCCGACGCCCCAGGAGATACTGGTGGAGCGCGTCGGCTTCCTGCGCTGGGCGGAGCGGGACGGCCGGTTTGATCAAGCGGTCGAGGTGCTCAACGCTCATTGAGCGGCGCCGAAGCAGCCGACTGTTCAATCGCGCAAGATCATGCGGTCGCCGCGCACGTCGAAACCGGACAGTGAGCCGATGAAATTCATGCCGAGCAGGCTCTGGCCGAGCATGCCGGGCGCGGCGATCATGACCGGCATGTCCTTGCGCACGATCCCGCCGATCGCCAATTCGTCGGTTCTCACGGCGGCGGCGCGCGCCATGCCGTTGGCGGTGGAAACCGGTATGGTGAAATTGAGAGCGGCTGGATTGAATCCGGCCGCTTGCGCGTCCTGCGCGGTCAGCACGGTGCTGGTGGCGCCGGTATCGACCACGGCCCGGACCGGCGTGCCGTTGATCATGATGCGCGCTTCGAAATGGCCATTGCCGGCCTTGTCCAGGGTCACCGTGGCATGGCCGTCCTCAAGGCCCAATGCCAGCGGACTGCCGGGAACAAGGCCGGCCGTTACCCGGCTGGCGAAATCCTGCAATTCATAACGATACTGGTAGCCGGCGATCAGTGCGAGCACGATGACGGCCCAGGTGCCGAGATTGCGGGCCATCGCGCCCAAGGGTCTGCCTGATCTGAGCAGGCTGGCACCGATGAGCGCGACCAATGCGCCAAGCCAGATCAGCCGGCTGAAATCGTAATTCTCGACGCCGAATGTCCTGCCCGCGGAATCGTTGAACATGAGCAGGACCACGCCTGCCCCGATCGCGATCATCAAAACCCAGAAAAATCGGTTCATAGCTGGCTCACGAGAGAGCGTCGCGTTCGCGCGCGAGGCGGGTGCGGCGGGTTTCCCGGCGCGGTCTGCGTTCAACCGTTTCCAGCCGGGCCGGCAGCTCGGCCATGACGCTGCGGCGGATCTCAGGGGTCATCTCGATCCAGGCGCCGATTTCCTCGCGCGTGCGGCCGCAACCGAAGCAGAAGCCGGTTTTCATATCGATCGAACAGACCAGGATGCATGGGGATTCGATGGCCGTCATAATATTCTCTCAGGATTTCCGTCAGGAATCCCTTGTCTCGCCTCCACATGGTGTAACAGCAAAGCCAATGCAAGCCCTCCGGATTGCGCCGCCGGCAACCGCTTTCGCGTCAATGCAGGCAGTTGTGCCGGCCGAGCAAGGCGGCTATGCCGCTCACCAACTCCGGGAAATGATCACCAACGACATGATCAGCGCACTGCCCTTCGACGATTTTCGCAATCTCCTGGCGATCCTGCCGCCGGCCGACACGGCGGCCGAAGCCCGCGTCCGTGCGCTGTTTGCCAAGGCCGACAAACCCAAAGGTTCGCTCGGCCGCATCGAGGACATCGCCGCGTGGCTCGCTGCCTGGACCGGCCGTGCGCCGCCGGCGGTGAACCGGCCCCTGGTGGCGATCTTCGCCGGCAATCATGGTGTCGCTCGGCACGGCATTTCGCCACGGCCTGTCGCTGCCACGGCGAATGCCGTCGAGCATTGCGCGGCCGGGGGTGCGGCGGTCAATCAGATCTGCATCGCCAATGATCTCGGGCTGAAAGTGTTCGATCTAGCGCTGCACATTCCGACCGCCGACATCACCGAGGACGCAGCACTTGACGAGCGCGGCTGCGCTGCCACCATGGCCTTCGGTATGGAGGCGATCGCCGGCGGCACCGATCTGCTTTGCCTTGGCGACCTCGGTGTCGGCAATTCCACCGTTGCAGCGGCTTTGTGTGCGGCACTCTTCGGAGGCAGTGGCGCAGATTGGGTCACATCCGGATCGGGCGCCGATGCATCGATGCGGGCGCGCAAGGCGGAAGTGGTCGATGCCGCCCTAGCCTTCCACGGCACAGGTCTCAGGGACCCTCTGGAAGCGTTGCGCCGGATCGGCGGCCGTGAGTTCGCGGCGATCGCCGGCGCCATCCTCGCCGCCCGGGTGCAGAAGATCCCTGTCCTACTCGATGGATTCGTGGCGATAGCCGCGGCGGCGGCGCTACATGCCGCCGCCCCGGCCGCGCTCGACCATTGCCTGCTTGCCAGCCTGTCGCCAGAGCCTGCGCATGCTCGGGCCGCCGAGCGGCTCGGCTTGCGCCCGCTGCTTGATCTCGGCGTGAGCCACGGTGAGGGGGCAGGGGCGGCCCTCGCGGCGGGCCTGGTCAAAGCCGCTGCTCTCACCAGCTCGGGTATGGCGGCGGCGGTTCATTAAGCGTCTATCGCCGGCGCGCAGCAACGGCCCTGGTCGGCAGCGCCGGCAATTCCTCCATCACCCGGCTCAACGGGAAGATGGCGATCGCCTCGGTGCCTTCGCGCAGTTTGGAATGGAGTTCGAACTGGCCGCCGTGCATGGCAAGCAGGCTTTGGACGATCGGCAGGCCAAGCCCGGTGCCTTGTTCGGCGCTCTTGATGGCGATCGAGCCCTGGCCGAAGGCGGACAGCACGACCGGGATCTCGTCTTCCGGTATGCCAGGCCCGTTGTCCTTGACGGAGAGGTATTGCCCGCCGCCCGCCGTCCAGCCGACGCGCACGCGGATCTCGCCGCCAGTTCCGGTGAACTTGATGGCGTTCGACAAAAGATTGAGTGCGATCTGTCGCACTGCGCGTTCGTCGGCGAACAGGCGCGGCAAGGCGTTTTCGAAATCTTGGACGATCCGGATATCCTTGTTGCGCGCCTTCAGCTCCATCATGTGACAGCAATCCTCGACGACGGAAAGCAGCATCATCGGCTCTTCGTTGAGCTGGTAGCGGCCCGCTTCGATGCGCGACAGGTCGAGGATTTCGTTAATAAGATCGAGCAGATGCTGGCCAGAGTCATGGACGTCGCGAGCATAGTCGCGATAGGTCGGGTTGCTCATCGGGCCGAGCACCTCGTTCGCCATCACCTCGGAGAAACCGAGAATGGCGTTGAGCGGCGTCCGCAGCTCGTGGCTCATCGAGGCCAAAAACCGCGACTTTGCCAGATTGGCGTCCTCCGCCCGTCGCCGCGCTTCGTCCGACATCGATTTCGCCGTGTCCAATTCGGCGATCAGCGCATCCTTTTCGGAGCGGAACGAGAGCAACATCAAGGACGAGCGATTGAGGTAGCGCGCCACATAGGCGAAGAAGGGCAGCGAGGCGATCAGCAACCCGGCCATGATCAGTTCGACCGGCATCCACTGCCTGCTGCCGGCATAGGCATAGGCCGCCACTGGAACGGCGAAGGTCGCCAGCAACGCTCCGCGCAGCGATGAGGCCGTGATCGCGGTCGCCGCCATCGCAAGCAGCAGCACCACCGCCTTGATCAACTGGAACTGGTCGACCTGGCAAGCGTCGCAAGCGAGCCAGGCGAACCAGGCCCAGCCCAGGCCGCAAAGGAAATGGCCTATAAGGAAATCACTGTGCGTTTGCAGCGGGTTGAGTTCGGCAGCTTCCGTTCGGTCGACGCGCCTCGCCATGAACACGACGATCGTGTAGCAGATGAGTGTAAAAAGCGCCCAGACGCCAATTTCCTTACCCATTCCAGCAAACAGACCTGTCGCGGCGGTCGCCAGGACGAGAAGCGGAACGACGATCGCGCCGCCTATCATCGCACGGGCGTGGAGTTTCAAAAGCTCGCGGTCGAAATCAGGATTTCCGACCTGCTGCGAAAGACGGTCGCGCGTCTTGCGCACCGCGCGCGCCACATCACTGTTGCGATGGGGTTTCCTGCGGTCCACAATAAACTTGTCCGCTGTGGTCGAGCGTTGCACGGGCATGGAGACTTCAATTTATGCGGGCAGCGGTTTCAAATTGTTAAGCTACGTCCGAATGATTAAGCAACGGTTTGCCGTATGAGCCGTTCGTGGTCGCGGCGGCCGCGTCAGCGATATGTCTCGCCGCGGCCGCGAAGCCTTTGGCGCCGGCTGGTGGACTACGCACTGACCGTCCTCGTTCTCGGTCTGCTGATCCTTCTGGCGGCGCGCCTTGACCGGATCGAGACGCGCAAGACAGAGGGTGCCGCCGTCGTCAATGACGGCGATACGATCACCCTCGGTACCGAACGCATCCGCATGCGCGGCATTGACGCGCCCGAATATTCGCAAGTCTGCCGCAAGGACGGCGCCGACTATCCCTGCGGTAAGCTGGCGCGGCAGTCGCTGATGCGGCTGATATCAGGCAAACCCGTCTCCTGCGCCGGCTGGCAGCGCGACCGCTACGGCCGGCTGCTCGGCGACTGCAATGCCGGCGGCAGGGATCTCAACCGCGCCCAGGTCGAGGCCGGCTGGGCGGTTGCCTATGGCAATTTCGAAACCGAGGAAGCCGCCGCCCGCGCTGGCAAAGCCGGCATCTGGGCCGGCACGTTTGACGAGCCGCACGATTGGCGCGAGAGCCATGATCACGAAGTGACCGAAAGGAAGCACGGTACTTTGGCTTCGATAGGCGATGGCTTGCGAGAAATTTTTCGCTTCTGGTGATGGTCAATCCTATAGTTGTTGCAACAGACCTGATCAGACATGCGCTAAGATTCTTGTTTCGCATCGTGCTTTCCGGAAATCGATTCCGGTTTTCGGGCCGATCCGATAGGAGGAAAGGAATGAAACTCTTCGATGGCGGCCGGGCGCCCAATCCACGGCGGGTTCGCGTCTTCGTTGCCGAAAAGGGGCTTGAGGTTTCTCTGGTGCCCGTCGACATGGGCGCGCTGGAGCACAGAAAGCAGCCGGTTAGTTCGCGCAACCCGCTGCAGCGCCTGCCGGTGCTCGAACTCGACGACGGCACCGTCATCACCGAATCCGTCGCCATCTGCCGCTATTTTGAGGAACTGAATCCGGAACCGGCTTTGTTCGGCCGCGGCGCGCTCGGCAAAGCGCTGGTCGAGATGTGGCAAAGACGCATGGAGCTCAACTTGCTCGGTTGCGTCACTGCCGCGTTCCGGCACATCCATCCGGCGATGAAGGAATGGGAGATCCCACAAATCCCTGAATGGGGCGAGGCCAACAAGCCGAAAGCCGTCGGATTCCTGAAACTCCTCGACGACGAGTTGGCGAACCGGGAATTCGTCGCCGGCGACGCCTATTCGATCGCCGACATCACGGGGCTGATTGCCATCGACTTCATGAAGCCGGCGCGTATCAAGGTGCCGGAAGACTGTGCCAACGTGCTGCGCTGGCATCAGGCGATCTCCAGCCGGCCGAGCGCTGCCGCCTGAGAATGAGTTCCCGAGAATGAGCGAAAACCTGGAAAACTTCGCGGCGGGGGTACGCGCCTGCCGTATCTGCGTCGAAAACCCAATCGGCCGCCCGTTGCCGCACGAGCCGCGCCCGGTGCTCAGGCCGTCGTCAAGCGCCCGCATCCTGATTGCCAGCCAGGCACCGGGCACCAAGGTGCATATGTCAGGCATGCCGTTCACCGACGCCTCCGGCGATCGGTTGCGGGACTGGCTGGGCGTCAGCAGCGAAGAATTCTACGACACGACAAAATTCGCTATCGTGCCGATGGGCTTTTGCTTTCCCGGCCAGGATGCCAAGGGCGGCGACCTGCCGCCGCGCCGCGAATGTGCTGCGGCCTGGCGTGCGCCGCTGATGGCGCTGATGCCGCGCATCGACCTGGTGCTGACGATCGGCAGCTATGCGCAATTCTGGCACATGGGCGCCGCGCGCCGGCCCTCGCTGACGGAGACGGTGATGGATTGGCGCACCATCTGGGATGCGCCCACCAACCCGAAAGTGCTGCCGCTGCCGCATCCGTCGTGGCGCAACACCGGCTGGCTGAAGCGCAATCCGTGGTTTGAAATCGATTTGCTGCCGTTTCTGAGATCGGAAATCCGCTATCGCCTCGACTGAGGCGTAAGCAAGAAATCACTTGCTTTTACGCCATCTGGCAGAATTTCTTTCTTGTGAATGGCCTAAATAAGAAGGACTATAGCCAATCCATTCCTAGTCTACCCTGTGGGAGCACCCAATGGACCGTCTTGACAGAAAAATCCTCCGCCTCTTGCAGGAGGACGCGACCCTCGCGGTAGCCGATGTCGCCAAGAAAGTCGGACTGTCGACCACGCCCTGCTGGCGGCGCATTCAGAAGCTCGAGGAGGAGGGCGTCATCAAGCGGCGCGTCGCCATCCTCGATCATGAAAAGGTCAATGTGCGCGTCACCGTATTTGTGTCGATCCGCACCAATTCGCACAGCCATGAATGGCTGCGGCGCTTTTCGGAGGTCATCCAGGAATTTCCGGAAGTGGTCGAGTTCTACCGGATGAGCGGCGACGTCGACTACCTCTTGCGCGTGGTGGTGCCCGACATCGCTGCTTACGACGCCTTCTACAAGCGGCTGATCGCCAAGATCGAGATCCGCGACGTCTCGTCGTCGTTTGCCATGGAGCAGATCAAGTATACGACCGAAATGCCGCTGGACTACATGGTTCTGGACAAGGAATCGGGCGCCAACGCTGCCTGAGGGTTTTTTGCTTAGTTCTTCTTTTTGTTGAGGAAAGTCCAGGGCGAGTTTGCCGGCAGCGTGATGGTGTCCGGCACCACATCGACGTTCACCACCTCCGCCTTGCGTACGGTATAACCCGACTGGATCACGCTGACACCGTCGAGGATGAAGAGCTGACTTTTCTCCATGCCCAGCTCCAGGGCGCCGGTCACGGACACCGGCTGATAGGCTTCCGACATCCTGTAGGGGCGGGCCGGCGTGACGAGGACGATCTGATTGGGCGGCGGCGTCGGCATGTGGCTGCACGCACCTGTCCACGGCACCAGCAGGAACTGATAGACGAGATCGCCGTCGCGATCGAGCGGCAGCGCGTACCCCGCCAGTTGGACGGTCTTGTCTCGCAAATTGAGAGACAGCGTCTCGCCACGGTCAGGCATTTTTGCCGCGATCATCGGCAATCCGACACTTTCGGCAGCGGGCTGCGTCGCCGGGCGCAGGTCCTTCCAGAATATGCGCGCGGTTTCGGCGGAAGCGCTGCCCGCCACTACGGAAATCAGCACGGCCGCCAGCGCCGTCGTCGATTTGAGACGATTGCTCATCGTGTGCTCTCCATTTGACAGGAGTAAAGCTGCCGTGGTCGACAGCGTCAACGTTCCAGCCGCATCACATGCCGGCGCGAGCCTGCCATGCCGATCTCGTGGAATCCGCGGGCCACGAACATGTCTCGAAAGCCCATGAAACGGTAACTCGGCGATGCCTGGTCGACCGGATAGGCCTCGATCGTCCTGGCGCCTTTGGCGAAGGCGTGATCGATGGCCGCGTCGAGCAATGCGGTTGCCAGCCCGCGGCCGCGCAATACCCTCAGCACATAGAAGCAGACGATCGACCAGATGCCCGTCTCGCTGTCGTCCTGGTGCCGCGACAGCCTGCGGTAGGTCTCGCGCGGCGCGATCGAGCACCAACCGACTGTCTTGCCTTCCGCATGAGCGACAATGCCGACCGGTGTGCCGGCCGCGATGAGCGCCATCATGGCCCGTTTCCTCTCATCGTCGCCCACGTGCTCGCGGTTATCGAGGTTGCGCCAAGCCATGCACCAGCAATACTTCGGGCCGCCCGCCTGCTCGAACAGATTTTCGAAATCGGCGTATGTCGATCGTGTCACCTCCGTAAAGAGGATTTCGTCCCAGTCAGCCTTTCCTGGCGAGCCGCTCGAGCGTTTTGGCATCGGAAAGCTCCCTTGCGGCATCCTTGCCGATCCAGCACGCCGTCTTGTCCGTCGAATCGGCCAGCTTTTGTGCCAGGGCGAGGGCAGCGCCGTGCAAATTCATCGATCGCTTGCCGATCGAACGCAGCGCCCAGTTCACCGCCTTCTTCACAAAATTGCGGCCGTCGGTGGCATGCGCTTCGATGATCGACAGGAAGTCGAGAAAGGTCGCCTCTGGTTCATTCTTCCGGTGGACCACCGACCAAGCCATCATAGCAAAAGCCGTGCGTCGAACGAATTCCCTTTCGTCGACTGCGAATTCGGCAATCAGTTCCCTCCAGGAATCCGTATCGACAAAGAGATCGGAGACGCCGTCGACGATATCCCATGAGTCGAAAGTCGCCGCCCATCGTCTTGCATCCGCGGCAGAGAACCGCTTCGGATCGGCCGTGACCGACGCGATGAACTGCGCTTCCATGATGCCTGTCTGCCATAGCTCGAAGGCACGCTCATGGTTGCGCTTGATTTTCTTGGCAATTTGCCGCTGCACGCCATGCGAGATACCGAGCGCACGTTCGATCTTGATGCCGTAGCGCAGCATGCCAAGGCGATTCTCCTGCGAGCCGACCGAGCGCAGATGGTCGACAATTTCCTCGGCGCTGGATTGAGGCGACAGCTCGGCCAAGACGAAACCTACTTTTCCAATCGCGCCAGCAAAGAGGATGTATCCCAGCGTTTGCCGCCCATCCCCTGCACATCCTTGTAGAATTGGTCGACAAGTGCCGTCAGCGGCAGCTTGGCGCCGTTGCGGTCGGCCTCCGCCAGGCAGATGCCGAGATCCTTGCGCATCCAGTCGACAGCGAAGCCGAAATCATATTTGCCGGCATTCATTGTCTTGTGACGGTTCTCCATCTGCCATGAGCCGGCCGCGCCCTTGGAGATCACCTCGATGACTTTTTCGATGTCGAGCCCGGCCTTCTTGCCGAAATGGATGCCTTCGGCCAGCCCTTGGACAAGACCGGCGATGCAGATCTGGTTGATCATCTTGGTGAGCTGGCCCGAGCCGGCCGGGCCCATCAGCCCGACCATGCGGGCATAGGCATCAATGACAGGCTTCGCCTGTTCGAAGGCCTTTTGTTCGCCGCCGACCATGACGGTCAGCACGCCGTTTTCGGCGCCGGCCTGACCGCCGGAGACCGGTGCGTCGAGGAATGAAAACCCGCGCATTTGCGCCTTCTCAGCCAGTTCGCGCGCGACTTCAGCCGAGGCCGTGGTGTTGTCGATGAAGATGGCTCCCTTCTCCATCGTCTGGAACGCACCCTCGGCTCCAATCGTCACCGCGCGCAGGTCGTCATCATTGCCAACACAGGAAAAGACAAAGTCCTTGCCGTCAGCCGCTTCAGCCGGCGTGTTGGCAACGCTGCCGCCATGCTGGGCAACCCATTCCTCGGCCTTTGCCTTGGTGCGGTTATAGACGGTGACGTCGTGGCCGCCCTTGTTTCTGAGATGTCCGGCCATTGGATAGCCCATGACGCCAAGACCGAGAAATGCCACCGATGCCATGTTTCGAATCCCTTCAAGCCTGTGTTCCGGCCTTCTTAGCGGATCAGGCAAAGCTATGGGAGTCAGCGGTGCAGATGTATGGTAATGCGCCGTTCTATCCACTCGACCGCGTGGCGGAGTATCTCGACAATGATCAGGTAGATGATCGCCGCCCAGATATAGGACTGGAAGTCGAAAGTGCGCGAATAGGTGAGCTTCGTAATGCCCATCAGATCATAGACGGTGATGAGGGCCACGATAGCGGAGCCTTTGATCATCAGGATGATCTCGTTGCCATAGGGACGCAGCGCCACGATCAGCGCCTGTGGCAGGATGATCTTGCGCAGTATTTGCAGTTTGTGCAGGCCAAGCGAGGCAGCGCCTTCCCACTGACCTCTGGGGACGCTCTCGATTGCGCCGCGCAGGATCTCAGCCTGATAGGCTGCTGTATTGAGGGTGAACGAGAAAATGGCGCAGTACCAGGCTTCACGAAAAAAGCCCCACAGGCCGACAGCTTCAAGTGCCGGTCGAAACGAACCCACGCCATAGTAGATAAGAAAGACTTGGGTCAAAAGCGGAGTGCCGCGGAAGAAGTAGACATAAGCGTAGGCAAAGCTGGACAGGATCCGGTTCCTGGACATCCGCGCGTAGGCGACAGGAACTGAGAGGACGGCTCCCAACACGATCGACACAGCGACAAGCGCGAGAGTCACGCCAAGGCCAGAGATGTAGCCCGGGGCGTATTTTTGGAAGAATTCGGAATTCCAAGCCTCGACCAAGTATACAATCATGCCGATGCCGAGCACGATCCAGAGACCGACCAACGCATATCCCAATACACGTTGCCGGGACCAGCCGCGCGGGATTGCTGGCGGTTTTTCGACCTTGGTCGCCACGTCGGCTGCTGCCGCGCTCATCGTTGCGCCTGTTGTCGGCCAACCCTGCGTTCAATGGCATTGATGCCGAAGGACGAGATGATGGCGAGGAGCAGATAGATAAGAGCAGCGACCCCAAAAAACAGGAATGCGTGCTTGGTGACGCGGGCGGCGACACCCGCTTGCCGCAATATGTCGGCAAGACCGATGGCGGATACCAGGGCGGTATCCTTGAGCAGGATAAGCCACAGATTGGCAAGACCCGGCAGGGCAATACGGACAAGCTGCGGCAGCACCACCAGTCGCATCGTCTGCCAGCCCGACAGGCCAACCGAATAGCCGCCCTCATACTGTCCCTTCGGGATGGCGCGGAACGCGGAGAGGAAAACCTCGCTGGCGTAGGACGAGAAGACGACGCCGAGCGCGATCATGCCGGAAACAAATGCATTCACTTCGACCGCAGCGGTCGGGTCATATAAGCGCATCAACTGCTGGATGCCGATTTGCGCGCCGTAAAAGATCATGAACAAGGTCAGCAGCTCGGGCAATCCACGAAAGATCGTGGTGTAGATATTGCCGGCCAGCCGCATCGACGGCTCGTTGGATTGCTTGGCCAGTGCAACCAGAAAGCCGATCACAAGGCCGACAGGCAGGGTCGCGGCTGCAAGCGAAACGGTGATGAAAACACCATAGGCGATGTCGTCGAGCCAGCCTTCGGGTCCCCAACTGAGCAGCGTCCAAACGCTTTGCATCCGCCTGCCTGTTCTCCTCTGGCTTTTTTTGAGAGCGCGGCGTCACCCCTCCCGCGCCGCTCCTTGCGCGAACGGCGGGGATGTCCCGCCGTTCGCTGTCAACCCGGAAGGATTAGGACTCGCCGCCGTAGACGTCGTACTTGAAGTATTTGTCGTTGATTTCCTTGTACTTTCCGTTGGCGCGGATGGCATCGATCGCCTTATTGAACTCATTGACCAACTCGGTCTCGCCTTTGCGTACGGCGATGCCGGCGCCCGGACCATGGATCTCGATGTCGGGCGTGATCGCACCGATCAGCTTACAGCAGGCGCCGTCCGGCGTGGCAAGCCAGCCTTCGAGAACAGTGATATCGTCGTTGACCGCATCAACGCGGCCATTGGCGAGATCGAGCTGATATTCCTGCGCGGTCGGGTATGGCTTGATTGTACTGTCGGTATAAGCCTTGGTTGAATAATTGAAATGGGTGGTGGATGCCTGCACGCCGATCGTCTTGCCGGCCAAGTCCTCCTTGGTCACGCCCTTGATGTCGCTGTCCTTGGGCGCGGCGATCGCCGGCGGCGTGTTGTAGTATTTGTTGGTGAAGTCGACCTTCTCGGCACGCTCCGGCGTGATCGACATCGAGGCGACGATGGCGTCGAACTTGCCGGCCTGAAGCGCCGGGATGATGCCGTCCCAATCCTGCGCGACGAAAGTGCACTTCACCTTCATCTCGTCGCAAAGCGCCTTGGCGATATCGATGTCGAAGCCCACGAGCTGGCCATCGGCAGTCAGGTTGTTGAACGGCGGATAGGCTCCCTCCGTGCCGATCCTCAAGGTTTTCTCCTGAGCCTGGGCAACGCCCAATGTCAGCAGCGCAGCCGATGCGGCGAGCGCTATACGCAGTGCAGTACGCATGATGGTCCTCTCTGTATGTTCCCTGCCGTCGTTCCAAACGGCTCTGTGGGCGGTTCTTTTGACCGCCCGCTAGCGCGATACTCCCATTCTTTCCCAAGAAAAAGCAACTGTAAAACCGTTGCTTGCGGGTTTCGCATTCCCAGACAATGCTGACGTTGGGGCAGGCATGCCAACGAGGAAAAAGGGACGGCCCGAGTGCTCGTTCGGCAGTACGCTCAGCGCGTCAAACCTGTCGTGCGCTCGATGAAGTCGGCTATCGATTTCGTGTCGTCGAGATCGAAGACAGGCAGGCTTTGGCCCGCTATGGCGAAGTCGGCGGCGATGGCAACGATATGCGGATCAGTTGCCGAAAGCGGTACCCGGTCCTTAGCCTCCAGTCGCCGCGTCTCGATCTTGCTGTGCGCCTCGCGCTTGTAGCCTTCGACCAGCACGATGTCGGAGGTGCCGAGCCGCGACAGGATCGCGTCCAGCGTCGGCTCGTCCTCGTCGCGCAATTCGTGCATCAAGGCCCAGCGCCTGTCCGACACGATGGCAACGTCCGTGGCTCCGGCCTGTCGGTGGCGAAAGCTGTCCGCTCCCGGCTTGTCGATGTCGAAATCATGATGGGCGTGTTTCACCGTCGACACCTTCCAGCCACGCCGAACGAGTTCGGCGACCAGCTTTTCGGTTAGTGTCGTCTTGCCGGAATTCTTCCAACCGGTGATACCGAAGACGCGTCTCATCATGGCTTCATGCTCTGCAACAGACCCTCGGCCCGGGCAAGGTCGCCTGATGTATTGATGTTGAAGAAAGGGTCGTGCAGATGGCCCCCCGAGATCAGCATCGGGAATTCCACATCGACAAAGTCATGCCGGTCGATAAAAGCGGAAACCCGCCTGTTATCCTCATCGACCAGAAAACGCCGCAGAACCTGGTGGAGCCCCAGCGGCCAGAGCGCGAATGTCGGATGCCGTTTGCCGCCGGAACAGGCGACGGCGATCGCGTCGGGACGTTCATCGATCGCCGCGGCCAGCCGTTCAACCAGATTTTTGGGCAGGAACGGTGTATCGCCGGCAGCCGTGACAAGTGCCTCGCAAGTCGGGTTCGCGGCAGCCCATTCGAGGCCGGTCAGGATCCCGGCGAGCGGCCCGGCGAAACCTTTCACCGTATCGGCAACCACCGGAAGCCCAACCCCGGCAAACCGTGCCGGGTCGCCATTGGCGCTGAGCACCAGCGGACCGACCTGCGGAGCAAAGCGCGCAACGACATGGTCCAGCAGGCTGCCGCCGCCCAGCGCAAGCAGGCCCTTGTCGCCGCCGCCCATTCGCCGCGACTGGCCACCGGCCAGAATGACGCCGGCAATCTCTTTAGTCATCGTCTATCGTCCATGCGGTCGCTCGTCGCGAACGGCAAGCCTATATGCCGTCCGGCGCCATGTCCGGTCCAGCGCTTTCGGCGGCTGTCTTTCGCCGACCGACGATCGTTTCGCGATAAAGTGCGTAGAGGCCGGAGCCGACGATGACGGTAGCGCCGAGTATCATCGGCATGTCGGGGACGTCGCCGAAGATCAACAGGCCAAGCAGGATCGACCAGAGCAGGGCTGTGTAGCGGAACGGCGCGATGAACGAGATGTCGCCTTCCCGCATCGCCATGATGATGAACTGGTAACCGATGACCACGAGCACTGCCGCCAATGCCAGCAACGCCGTGCTTTCTCCCGTCATCGGTGTCCACCCACCCATCGGCAAAAGCAGCGCCGCGCCTAGCATTGTCATGGCGAGTGCCGTGGTGGTCGACACCAGCAATGTCGGAATGGCTTGCGGTATCCGCCTGGTGGCAAGGTCACGCACTGCACAACAGGCGACGCAGGCCAGCGCCAGCAGCGAATAGACACTGAATCCCTCGAAGCCGGGCCGCACGATGATCAGCACGCCGGCAAAACCGATGGCGATGGCCAGCCAGCGCCGCCAGCCGACGCCTTCATTGAAGACAAGTGCTGCGCCCATCGTCACCGCCAGCGGCAGCGCCTGCAGCACGGCCGAGACGTTGGCGATCGGCAGATGCGCCAAAGCAACCAGGAACGACACGGTAGCACCGGCTCGCCGATCACGCGTATCGCCACCATCGGCTGCAGCATCGAGCCGGGCAGGGCAAGCGCACCGCGCTGCCAGGCAAGCAGGCCCACGAAAAGCGTGGCGAAAGCGCCGCGGATCAGCATGACCTGCGCCATGTTCATGGATTCCGACGAGACTTTGGTGATCGCGTCGTTAAGGGTGAAACCGATCATGGCCACCACCATGATCAGCGCGCCGCGAAGATTTGGGGAAAGAAGCAAGGGCGTTACCACTGTGGTTCTGCATCAAGCCTCTACCAGCCGGCTGCAAAACAGCAACGTCAAAGGGCTGGTCCACGGCCTTTGGGCGGCTCGTTACAACCTCCTCGCAGGCGGGAGGATCTAGTTCGGTGACCGAGAAGATCAGCCGCCGGTGACGCTCATGTGCCGCGACACCGATGGACGGTTGGTGCGGCGGTCTATGATGAAATCATGGCCCTTCGGCTTGCGGCCAATGGCTTCATCGATGGCGTCGGCGACCAGTTCGTTGCCTTCGGAGGCGCGCAACGGTGCGCGCAGGTCGGCGGCATCTTCCTGGCCGAGGCACATATAGAGCGTGCCGGTGCAGGTCAGCCGGACGCGGTTGCAGCTTTCGCAGAAATTGTGCGTCATCGGCGTGATGAAGCCGAGCCTGCCACCGGTCTCGGCGACGTGGACGTAGCGGGCCGGACCACCGGTCTTGTAGGCGATATCGGTCAGCGTGAACTGCCGCTCGAGTGCTGCGCGCAGCAGCGACAGCGGCAGATACTGGTCGGTACGGTCGGCGTCAATCTCGCCCATCGGCATGGTTTCGATGACCGTCAACTCCATGTCGCGGCCGTGCGCCCAGCGCAGCATCTCCGGCAGCTCGGCGTCATTGAAATCCTTCAGCGCCACCGCATTGAGCTTTACCTTCAGCCCCGCTGCCTGCGCAGCGTCGATGCCATCCATGACCTTGTCGAGATTGCCCCAGCGGGTAATCTGGCGGAATTTTTCCGGGTCCAGAGTGTCCAGTGAGACGTTGATCCGCTTGACCCCGCAATCAGCGAGTTCAACGGCAAAGCGCGAAAGCTGCGAGCCGTTGGTGGTCAGCGTCAGTTCTTCCAGGGCGCCGCTTTCGAGATGACGCGAAATCTGACGCACCAGGTGCATGATGTTCTTGCGCACCAGCGGTTCGCCGCCGGTAAGACGCAGTTTCCTGACGCCCTTTTCGATGAAAGCCGTGCATAGCCGGTCGAGCTCTTCCAGCGAAAGCAGATCCTTCTTGGGAAGGAACGCCATGTCCTCGGCCATGCAATAGGTGCAGCGGAAGTCGCAGCGGTCGGTGACCGACACGCGCAGATAGCTGATCGTGCGACCAAAAGGATCGGTCATGTCCATGCTGGTGCGTTTCCCGTGGCTGCGTATGGCTTCGTTATATATGGCTATGTGATACGATCCAACCTGTCATTCAAGATAGAAGTTTCGATCCTGGGTAACATCGCGCCGCCGACAGATCGTGTCGGAAGTTTTCGAAGCGGCCTTTTCCCGCTGCGCGAAGCGGCGTAGGGAAAGGACAGATGATACGGAACTTATCACCATGACGGCGCCGAAGGAACTCAGGGTCTCAAAGGACCGCAGGCTGCTTACCGTGACGTTCCCTGATCACCAGCCGTTCGAACTGCCGGCGGAGCTTCTGCGGGTGGCCTCGCCATCGGCCGAAGTGCAGGGCCATTCGCCCGAACAGCGCGTCACCGTTCCCGGCAAGCGCAACGTTGCGATCCTGAAGATCGAACCAGTCGGCAACTATGCCGTCCGCATCACCTTCGACGATTTCCACGATACCGGCATCTTCACCTGGAATTACCTGCATACGCTGGGTCATGAGAAGGACGCACGCTGGGCCGCCTATCTCGCCGAGCTGGAAGAAAAGGGGCTAAGCCGCGATCGGTAGCGCCGGCCCAGGCCCCGTCGTCAAAACGTCACCGATATCGAGTAGCGGCGCGGCGGATCCACGGAGACGAAAACATGTCCGTCATCACCACGGTCGAACAGCTCGAAGCACTCTATGGCCTGCCCGGCGAGACCTCGCTGGTCAAGGAACTCGACCATGTGATTCCCGAATACGCCGCCTTCATCGAGGCCTCGCCTTTTGCCGCGCTCGCGACCAGCGGGCCGGAAGGGCTGGATTGCTCGCCGCGCGGCGATCTCGCCGGCTTCGTCCGCATCCACGATCCGAAAACCCTGATGATGCCGGACCGGCGCGGCAACAATCGTGCCGATTCGCTAAAAAACATCATTCGCGATCCGCGCGTCGGCCTGTTGTTCCTAGTCCCAGGCTCCGGCACGACGCTGCGCGTCAACGGCCGCGCCCACATCATCACGGATGCCGCGCTCTGTGCCTCGTTCAGCGTCGACGGCCGCCCGGCGCGCTCGGTCACGGTCATTGAGGTCCATTCGGTCTATTTCCAGTGCGCTCGCGCCGTCCATCGGTCGGAACTGTGGAACCCGGCGAGGCATGTCGACCCGAAATCACTGCCGACACCCGGAAAGATCCTGGAAATCACCAGCCGGAAAGGCATCGACGGCGAGGCTTACGACAAGGAATGGCCGGACCGCGCGAAAAAGTCGATGTGGTGAGCGGATCGCTGCACGAACTCCATCCTTTTGTTTGAGCATCGAATTTTCCCAAAACCGGTTCCACTTTTGGGTCCGATGCTCCGGTCACGCTTCCTTGAGCACGTCGGCAATCTTGCGCATCTGCTCGCCGATCATGTCGCATTGCTCCGGCGTCGACTGGCTCATCGCTTTCTCGATCAGCGCCATATGGACCTTCAGCGCCTGCATCAGCAGTTCCGTGCCGGCTTCGGTCAAGGTCAGTCGCAGCACCCGCTTGTCTTTCTGATCGCCTTCGCGGCGCAGCAGGCCGCGTGTCTCGAGTTGCGGCAAAAGCATGCTGATGTTGGAGCGGCCGACCAGCAGTCGGCGGGCGAGATCGTGCTGCGACATGCCGGGATGGCGGTATAGGTTCATCAGCACGTCGAGCTGCGCCGGCTTCAGGTCCAGCGGCGCGAGCTTCACCGCCAGAGTCCGCTCCAGCACATGGCAGGCGCGCGCCACCGCGACCCAGTTGCGAAAACGCAGGTTGTCCCAGGGTAGCTCTTGTTTAATGTTCATGTTTGAACTATTATGTTCATGCTTGAACGAATGGATGGATCGCCACTATGGCATCATTTGGATTGAAGGTCATCCGGGGCGTGTTTGCCGCTGCCGAACACGTCGCTCCCCGCCTTACAGGGCGCGCGGCGTTCGAACTGTTCTGCCGCACGCCGAACGCCAAAATTCTCAGCGACGGCGAGCGACGCGCCGTCGACCGCGCCGCCGGCTTCATGGCCGAGGCTCGCCATCATCGGCTGAAGACCAAAAACGGGTGCGTCATGGTGCATGAATTCAGGCCAGAGCCGAGCAGGCGGGCCGCCGGCACGGTGCTCGTCATCCATGGCTGGCGTTCGCGCACCGAATATATGCGCACGCTGATCGAAGGCTATCGAGACGCCGGTTACAAGGTTGTCTCGCTCGACTTGCCGGGCCACGGCCAATCGCAGGGCCGCCGGCTCACATTGGTCAGCGCTGTCGAAGCCGCACGGCTGACCGGCGAATGGTTCGGCCCGTTCGTGGCGGTCGTCGGCCATTCCTTCGGCGGTGCCGTCGCCGCCAATGCCGTCGTCGGTTCGGTCAAGAACATTCCGCCGCTGGCGGCCGAGCGGCTGGTGCTGATCGCGGCGCCGAGTTCCCTGCCGGCGATCTTCGATGATTTCAGCCGCATGCTCAGCGTCGGCCCACGCTCGCAGGCCGCCATGGCCGACCGGGTCGAACATATCGCTGGCCGACCACTGCACGAATTCATCGGCGACCGCCAGCTTGCCAGCACGCCGGTGCCAACGCTGGTCATCCATGCGCCGGACGACCGCGAAGTGTCCGCCGACCATGCAAGGCTCTATGCCGGCGCCGGCGATCATGTGCGGCTTTACTGGGCCGACGGGCTCGGCCATCGCCGCATTCTCGCCGATAGCGGCGTGGTCGAGCGTGCGATCGGTTTCGTTGCCGAACACCGGGAACCGTCGCTGCTGCATTGACCTGAATATCTTGTTTGTCCGGACCTAACCGGCAGTCCGGCCGCCATAACAGTCGGCGTTGTCATGCCGCGTCCGTGCCGGCCATCACCTTCCATGCGGCCATGGCCCCGGCCACCGTCGCCAGAAGGGCGGCGCGCGATGCGCCGTCGCGCGCCTGGATCGACATGCCGTGCTGCACCGTCGCATAGAAGATCGCGGCCGTGCGGCAGTCGAAATTTTCCGGCAATTCGCCTTCCGCCACGCCACGTTCCAGCCGTCTCAGCAAGGCTGCGCGGTTTTCGGCGCGACGGCGGCGCAGGTCATCGCAGATGGCGCCGCGGCTTGAGTCCTGATGCAGCGCGCCGAGTGCGATCAGGCAGCCTTGCGGACGATCGGTCTGCGAATAGGCCATGGCCGTCTGGCGCAGGAAGCGCTCGACCGCCTGGCACGCCGTCGGAGCCTTTTCAAGTGCGGACCAGATATCGGTGCCTTCGACGTGCGTGTAGAGCTCGACCGCTTCGAGGAAGAGCGCTTCCTTGCTGCCGAAGGCGGCGTAGAGGCTGGGCGAGTTGATGCCCATCGCCGCGGTCAGCTCGCTCATCGATGCGCCCTCGTAGCCCTTGGCCCAAAACACCTCCATTGCGCGCCGCAAGGCAGCGGTTCGATCGAAGGTGCGGGGGCGGCCTCGTTCGGGCATGGCATCCTTTCTGTGTTGATTAATACATAAATTTGTTGACGCACCCGGGCAAGGCTGGCAGATATTTATGTATCAATCATTACAAAAAGGAGAACCGAATGTCATCTCAAGGCTTGAATGGCAAGGCTGCGCTCGTCACCGGCGGCAGCCGCGGCATCGGCGCAGCGATTGCGCGAAGGCTCGCGGCCGACGGCGCCAGCGTCGCACTCACCTATGTGACAGGTCAGGAGCAGGCCCATGCTGTCGTCGAGGATATTCAGGCAGCCGGCGGTCGCGCCATTGCCCTCAAGGCCGACAATCGCGACGCCGCCGCAATCCAAGAGGCGGTCAGCGAGGCAGTGAGAGTTTTCGGGCGGCTCGACATCCTCATCAACAGCGCCGGTATCTGGCGCGCCGCGCCGATCGATGAATTGCCGCTCGCCGACTTTGATGAAACTATGGAGGTCAATGTCAGAGCCCCGTTCGTGGCCTCGAAGGCGGCAGCCGTGCATATGGGCGAGGGTGGCAGGATCATCTCGATCGGCAGCAATCTGGCGGAGCGTGTCACCGACACCAGCCTCAGCGCCTACTCGGCCAGCAAGGCGGCATTGGTCGGCTTGACCAAGGCATTGGCGCGCGACCTCGGTTCGCGCGGCATCACCGCCAACGTCGTTCATCCTGGCTCGACCGATACCGATATGAACCCGGCCAGTGGCCCGCACGCGGAGCACCAGCGACAGAAGATGGCAACGCCCCGCTTCGGCAAGGCTGAAGAGATCGCCGGCATGGTCGCCTGGCTGGCAGGTCCCGAAGGGCGCTTTGTGACAGGCGCCGCACTGACTATCGACGGCGGCGCCAACGCCTGACCCGTGCACTATTTCCTGGAACCGGAGCGGACCCAGTTCGCTTCGGTTGTCACGGTGTTGTGAAACTGTTCTGCAACAGACCTTCCGAAATTTATGAAAGCTTAACGAAATCGGTATGAATCGATGTGGTCGCGTCTTACATCCGCCGTACGGTGGGCGAGACCGTCAAGCGATGCGGAACGGGAACCGGTTGCAGCCGGAGCGGGTGATCCATGAAATTCCTCGGAAACAAAGCAACCGCGATGCCGCTTGCTGCAGTCGCGGCAATGCTGGCCTTCGGCGTGCCGCAGGCAGACGCGCAAGGGCTTTTCGAGAGGCTTTTCGGCGGTGGCATCAGGCACACGCCGCAAGGTGATTTCCCCCCGCCGCCATCAAGGCAGAAGCCGAAATACAAGCCAAATGCAATGGCGCCCGCTGCCTCTCGTATCAGCAGCCCGTCCTACTACACCTACAAGAGCGATCCGCTCGTGCGCGTCGACTTCTCGACGTTGACGGCGACGCCGGAGCCGGCAATGCCGCAGGACGCCGCCTTCCAGCCGTCTTCCGCCACCAGTGCTGCCTTCCGCGAATCGATTGCCGGACTCGATGACTACGAACTCTACGCTGAGAAGGACATCGCCAAGGCGCTCATCGCCTATTACTCGGCCAATCCAGATTTCATCTGGATGACGGGAGCCAGTGCCAATAGCCGCGCGCAGGATGCGGTGCGGGTGCTTGGCGAGGCGACGAGCTATGGCCTCACGCCCGCCGACTATACGGTTGAAGTGCCTGCCGCCGGCGCATCCACCGGCGGCGCCGATGCGCGGCTGAAGGGGGCCGTCCGCTTCGAGATGGCACTGTCGGCGCGCGTCTTGCGCTATGTCCATGACGCGCAAAGCGGCCGCGTCGATCCCAATCGCATCACCGGCTATTATGATTTCCCCGCCAAGCCGCTCGACACGGAAGGCGTGCTGAAAACGCTGGCGCGCACTCAGCAAGTGCGCACCTATCTCGAATCACGGCATCCGCAGAACGCGGAATATCAGGCGCTGCGCGTCGAACTGGAATCGCTTCAGGCCAGCGCCGAAGACGAGATCGTCGTTGACCCCAAGCTGTTGCTGAAACCGGGGCAGACCAGCCCCGAACTGCCGAAGCTACTGACCAAGATCGCGCGCAATCTCGACGACGAGATGGGCGGCGCCTATGGCGAGATATTGGCCAGGCTCGCCACCAGCGAGGTCTATGATCCGGAACTGGTGCCGGTTATCAAGGCGGTGCAGAAGAAGGCTGGCATGAAGGGCGACGGCGTCATCGGTCCGCGGACCGTCGCAGCGCTGGTCGGAACGTCCAAGGCCGACAAGATTCAGAAGGTGCAGGTCGCGCTGGAAGAGTTGCGCTGGCTGCCATCCGATCTCGGCAGTCCGCGCGTCTTCATCAACCAGCCGGCCTTCACGGCGAGCTACATCGAAAATGGCGAGGAGAAGCTGAAGACCCGCGTCGTCATCGGGAAGACCACGAACCAGACATCCTTCTTCTACGATCAGGTCGAGCAGGTCGACTTCCATCCCTATTGGGGTGTGCCGCAGTCGATTCTCGTCAACGAGATGCTGCCCCGGCTGCGCAGGGATCCCGGCTATCTCGACCGCGCCGGCTACGAAGTGGTCAACGCGCGCGGCAAGCGCATTCCCTCCTCCTCGGTCAACTGGGGTGCCTATGGCGCGAAAATACCTTACGGCGTGCGTCAACTGCCGAGCGAGGCCAATGCGCTGGGCGAACTGAAGATCCTGTTCCCCAACAAGCACGCAATCTACATGCACGATACGCCGCAAAAGTCGTTTTTCCAGCGTGACATGCGCGCGCTCAGTCATGGCTGCGTTCGTCTGCAGGATCCGCGCGGCATGGCGGCGGCCGTGCTCGGCACCTCGGTCGATTACATTGCGGAGAAGCTGAAGCACGGACATTCGACCGAAAAGGTGGCGCGCACGATCCCGGTCTATGTCGCCTATTTCACCGCCTGGCCGGACATGTCCGGCAAAGTCGAATATTTCAGGGACGTCTATGACCGCGACACGCGGCTGCAGCAGGCACTCGACAGCACGGAAGCGGTGCGCTCGCCGGCGAGCTGAGGACGCCAACGCAGGGAGAGCGGGCGCCGGAACCCGGCTTCGCGCCCGGCGATCAGCCAGTAGACCAGACCGGCGACGAGGCCGGCGGCGGCGATGATGCCGATATCGGCCCAGCGCTCGGGGCTCAGGTCCTCCGGCGCGCTCGGCCAAATCAGAACGAAGCCGGCAGCCGCTGCTGCGGCGCCGAAGACCATATGCAGCCAAAAACTGCGCAGCGAAAACAATTCGGCGATCAGCGCGAATATCAGCGTCTGCAGGCCGGTCAGTACGATTGTCAGGAAATAGATGAATATGCCGAGCGGCGGCACGACCAGCGCCGCGATGGGGGAGACCCCCATGAAATCGAAATACGCCGGTGCATCAGGCAGCGAACTCAATGCACCATAGATCGTGGCCACGGCAATCAGTCCGACCAGCACCGCAACGAAATAGCCTGCGAGCATCATAAGAACGCGTTTTGCCACATGCTTTGCCGTCGCCATGCCCACCCCCCGTGCGGCTCAATGATAACGCCTAGTCAGCCATCAAGCCGTATCGGTGCAAGGGGATGCCGAAAAGCGTGCGGGAACCGTCGCCCCGCTCTTGATGAAGCCACGCCGCCGCCCGCTTCCGGGGGATCGTCGTCAGGCTGCGCTGTAAGCTGGTTGCCGGAATTGTTCCCGGTCCTTTGAGATAAGCCGGCCGTACGTATCTCCTGGAGGACGGTAGCCGCGATCTATTTCGGCTCCGCTGTCACCGGATCGTAGGTGATTTCGACCTTCGCCTTGTCGGTCGTGTAATAGGTGACGGTGTAGGCGCCGCTGTCCCAGCCGACCTCGTCGACGTAGCGAAAGTCGTCGCGCTGCTCGACCTTGGCGATTATTTCCGACAGTTTCCTGGCGTTCTGCGGCGGCAGCGGGCTTCCGTCTGCGGCAAGGCCCGGTCCGCCGAGAAGGAGGACTACGACACCTGTCGCCAAAACACGTCTGGACATGGCTTTCCCTCACTCTTCAAGGAGTAAAAACTCGCGGCCATGCAGGTTTGTTCCGGATTCCGCAATGGGCGCGACAATCTAGCGCCGTGTCGACGCGCCGCATTGTTGTCCACCTGAACGGAGAACCGGAGGTAGCCTCGAAAGCTGTGGAGTATTGGTGGGCGATGCAGGGATTGAACCTGCGACCCCACCCGTGTGAAGGGTGTGCTCTCCCGCTGAGCTAATCGCCCGCTCGTTGCCCGAAGGCCAAGCGCGCCGCGATATAAGGGAGGCGGACCGGGGAAGTCAAGGCGATGTGCCGGCGTTCCGACAAAGACCGATGCGACCCGCCGGGAACGGCCCGGCCGCCGTCGCTCAGTGCCCTGCGGCAGCAATCAGGCGCTCGGCCAGACCGAGCGTCAGTGCGTCGAAATGCGAGATCACTGCTGACGGTTCGAATTCGCGCACATGGCGGTCGGTGTAGCCGAAATCGACCGCGACCACCGGAATGCCGGCGGCTTTCGCCGTAGCGATGTCGGTCTGCGAATCACCGACCATCAGCGCGCAGTGCGGATCGCCGCCGGCCAGCACGATGGTTTCGGTGAGATGGCGCGGGTCGGGCTTGCGGAACGCAAACGTGTCCTGACCGCAAATCGCCGCGAAATGCTTCGCCAGACCGAGCGCCTCGATCAGCGCCACCGAGTTGGCCTCGTATTTGTTCGTGCAGACGGCCAGGAGATAACCGGCCGCTTCGAATCGGGCGATCGTCTCGACGACGCCGGGGTAGGGGCGCGATTTACCCGGGATGTTGTCGGTGTAGTGATCGAGGAACAGCTTTAACAATCGGTCGTGTTCCTCTACCGCCAGCGATCTTTGCTGCGCAGCATGCGCGCGCTCGATCATCACCCGGCCACCATGGCCGACGAAACGCTTGAAGCCGGCCTCGTCGACAGCTGCGAGTTCGCTGGCGGCAAGGCTGTGGTTGAGGCTGTCAAGCAGGTCCGGCGCTGTGTCGATCAGCGTCCCGTCGAGGTCGAACACGATGATCGGTCGGGTCATGGCCTGTCCTGTGACGATTGCGCTGCCGGCAGGCGATAGCCGCTGCAGCCCATCCAGGCAAGCAGTGCTTGGTCAATCCACAGGGCAAAGCCTTTGACCGGACGGGCAAAGATGCTAGGAGCGCCGAAACAAGCGAAAATCTGGGGCAGGCATGGATGCGAGGCAACTGAAGGTCGAGGCCGCGCGGGCGGCACTTTCCCATGTGACGGGTGGCATGCGGCTCGGCATCGGCACCGGCTCAACGGCCGAAGAGTTCGTGCGGCTGCTCGCCGAAAAGGTCGCCACCGGCCTTACCATTATCGGCGTGCCGACCTCGGAGCGCACCGCCATCCTTTGCGGCGAACTTGGCGTGCCCCTGTCGACGCTGGAGGAAACGCCCGAACTCGACCTTACCATCGACGGTGCCGACGAGATCGATCCGGCGCTGACATTGATCAAGGGCGGCGGCGGTGCGCTGCTGCGCGAAAAGATCGTGGCGGCGGCTTCCGCCCGCATGATCGTCATTGCCGACCGTTCGAAGATGGTCGAGACGCTCGGCCGTTTTCCACTGCCAATCGAGGTCAACCCGTTCGGCCTGCGTGCCACGGAAATCGCGGTCGCCGCGGCGGCCGGAAGGCTCGGCCTTTCCGGTCCCGTCACATTGAGGATGACGGGGAGCCACCCTTTTGTTACAGACGGCGGCCATTTTATCCTCGATGCATCTTTTGGCCGCATTCCGGATACAAGAGCGCTTTCGAATGCTCTCCATGCCATTCCGGGGGTGGTCGAGCATGGTCTTTTCATCGGGCTGGCATCAGCGGCCATCATAGCCGGCGACGGCATCCAAACCGTCCATGCCGCCCGAAAACCAGGGAGTTCTATCGATCATGATGTTGCATAACCGGGTTCGCCGTTTTTCTGCCATTCTGGCAGCTTCAGCCGTCTTTGCCTTTTCATCGCCGGCGTTCTCGCAGGACGTCACCGACGGGCATCTGAAGGCGGCCCGCGCCGCGGTCGCGGCGATCCACGCGACGGACCCGTTCGACAACATCCTGCCGCAGGCCGCCGCCGCGCTTCAGCAGCAGCTTATCCAAAAGAACCCGGACATGCAGGAACTGATCGGCAGAACGGTCAGCGAAAAGGCTCTGGCCCTAGCCTCGCGCCGCGCCGATCTCGAGAAGGAAGCGGCCTTGGCCTATGCCAAGGTATTTTCCGAAAAAGAGCTTACCGAAATCGCCGCTTTCTACAATTCCGATTCCGGCAAGAAGCTGCTCGACAGCGGCCCAGCCGTGACGCGTGACTTGCTCAAGGCCGCCGACATCTGGCAGAACGGCGTCGCTCGCGATCTCGCCCAGCAGGTCGGCGAAACGCTGGCCGCGGCAGCAAAGGCCACAGCGCCGGCAAATGCCGCGGCTCCTGCGGCTGGTACGGAGCCGGAAGCACCGAAGAACTGAGCATATTTTCCGGCGGCGTTACCGCTGCTGGACCGGAAAGCCCGGCCTCCGCTGCGCGTCCGACAGCATGCGCGGCGTGGTGGTCCGGGCTTTTCTTTTGGTGGTTTGCAGCCTACCTGTCTCAAACATTTTGAAGGGCAAGGAGCCGCACCATGGCCGGTTACGACTACGATCTTTTCGTCATCGGCGGCGGCTCTGGCGGGGTGAGGGCGGCGCGCGTGGCGGCGGCACTCGGAAAGCGCGTCGGCATTGCCGAGGAATACCGCTATGGCGGCACCTGCGTCATTCGCGGCTGCGTGCCGAAGAAGCTCTATGTCTATGCTTCGCAATTTCCCGAACATTTTGCCGACGCCGCGGGTTACGGCTGGACCGTGCCGCAGGCGAGCTTCGACTGGCAGACATTGGTTGCCAACAAGGATCGCGAGATCAGCCGGCTGGAAGCCATCTACAGGAAGAATGTCCAAGGCGGCGGCGGCGAGACGTTTCAGTCGCGCGCCATGCTGGTCGATCCGCATGCGGTGCATCTTCTCGGCGAGGACCGCACCGTCACCGCCGACCAGATTCTCATCGCCACCGGCGGCCGCCCGGCACCGCACCCGGCTCTGCCCGGCCATGAGCATTGTATCTTTTCCAACGAGGCGTTCGATCTCAACGAATTGCCGAAGGCGATCATGATCGAGGGCGGCGGCTATATTGCCGTCGAATTCGCCAACATCTTTCACGGCCTCGGCGTCGACACCACGCTGGTCTATCGCGGCAAGGAGATCCTCTCCCGCTTCGACATGGATCTCAGGCGCATGCTGCACGAGACGATGGAAAAGAAGGGGATAAAAATCCTCTGCCATGCCGTATCCGAATGGATCAGGAAGCGTCCGGACGGTCGCCTCGACGCTGTTATCACAGGCGGCAAGATGCTGACGGTCGATCAGGTCATGCTCGCCATCGGGCGTCTCCCCAACACCGAAAACATGGGTCTTGAGGGCGTCGGCATCGAGATGACCAAGATCGGCGCTATCAATGTCGACCAATATTCGCGCACCAACATCGACAACATCTGGGCGATCGGCGACGTCACCAATCGCGTGCAATTGACGCCAGTGGCGATCCACGAGGCGATGTGTTTCGTCGAGACCGCCTTCAAGGGCAACCCGACCGCGCCCGACCATGATACGATCGCCACCGCAGTCTTTTCGCAGCCCGAGATCGGCACGGTCGGCCTGTCGGAAGATGAGGCGATAAAGCGTTTTTCCGATGTTGAGATCTACCGCGCCACCTTCCGGCCGATGCGGCACACACTGTCCGGGCGCGACGAAAAGATGCTGATAAAGCTGGTGGTCGACTGCGCCTCGAAAAAAGTTCTCGGCGCCCATATCCTCGGGCCGGATGCCGGCGAGATGGCGCAGCTTCTCGGCATTCCGGTAAAGGCCGGGCTGACCAAGGATGATTTCGACCGCACGATGGCCGTGCATCCGACCGCGGCGGAAGAACTCGTCACCATGTACAAGCCGACCTACCGGGTGAAGGACGGCGAGCGCGTCTGACGTTTTGCCCGTGTCGTCACCAACGGAGCATCTATGCACGCAGGCAACGGTGCAGCGCCACTCGACCGCAATTTTAGATCACCAGTCCGGTATAAGATGCGATACCGGGCAACGATATTCTATTCGCCGCTATTTCTGCCTCATGCGGCGAGGGAAGCGCAGCCATCTTTCCTCGACCGGCCTTGGGTGCTCGAGGATGGTGGTGAGTTCGACCGGCAGGCTCGGCGCCAGCGGCTTTTTGGTCGCGACGCCATCGGCGATGGCAACGATGCTGTGGTAGAATTCGGCGCCTGAAAGCGATCTTGGCGGCACGGCCTCGTGCATGATTGAGATCACCGTGACGTCTGGACAATTGTCCTTGATCGCTTGATGGAAGGCGATCTTCCCTTCGGGGTCGAGCGCGCCGGTCGCTTCGTCGAGGAACAGCAGTCGGGGCTGCTGCAGCACGATACGAGCGACAACCAGCTTCTGTTTCTGACCGCCCGAAAGCACCTGGTCCCAGTTCATTCCCTCGCGGCTTTCATCGGCCATGTGTTCGATGAAATCGCCAAGGCCCGCTCTGTGCAGAGCCGATGCAACCTGGGTGTCGGTATAATCGCGCTCTGAGCCGGGCAGGCAGACCAGTTGCTTCAGCGAGACCTGCTGCAGCTTGACCTCCTGGGCGGCATAGAAACTTTCGACCCCTTCCGGGAAGACGATGGTACCGCGGCCATAGGGCCACAAGCCGTTGATCGCCTTGATCAGCGATGTCTTGCCGCAGCCCGATTCGCCCTTCAGGAACGTCCACTCGCCGCGTCGGAAGCGCAAATTCGCAGCGCTCAGGAAGGGTGTGGCGTCCTCGCCCTGATGGGTCAGCTCCAGTTTCTGGATGGTCAAGCCGAAAACCGGGTTCTGGCGATCGTAGCGGAAATCGGAGCAGCCGGTGAGACTGTAGAATTCCTGCGGGCGCTGGACGTTTTCGATCGCGTTGGCGAGTTCGGTGACGCGTTGGCTGTTGGCGCGCAGCGCCGCGATGGAAGGCATGACATGGATGAACCACGAACACTGACTGATCAGGGAGTTGACCATCTCGGAGCCGGTTATGTAGCCCTTGAGATCGAAACGGTTGTGGATGTAGGGCACGAGGCCCGGCGCATAGGCGACAATGCGGGCGCCGATGAAATTGTAGACCAGCTCGAACGAACGATAGCCGGTGTTGACGATGTTCAGCCGTGCCCAGGTGCGGTCGATGTCGACATAAAGCCGGTCGTGCATCGTCTTTTGCACGTTCTCGCCCTGTGAGGCGGCGACGTGAAAACTGCGACGCAGGAACGTCGTCAACTCGCCGCGATAACTGCCTTCGGACTGCTGCATCCGGATGTTGAGCCGCTCCAGCAGTCTGCCGAGCTTCACCGCGATCCAGGTGTTCAGCGGCACGTATATCGCGACCGCCAGGAAAGCCAGGACCGCGCTGCCGTAGCTGCCGAGGAACTCCAGCCCTTTCACCTCCGCCGAGGTTTCAAGCAGTTTCTGGCCGACGAAATAGAGCGATGTTGCGACAGCCATGACCCCCATGGCGAGGCCGATGGCTCCGCCGGTCATGTCCTTGATCGATTCCTGGACGCGCTGGTCGATGTTATCGGGAGCGGCGGCGCCGGAGGAACCATGCTGGGCATGGAAATGCGTGTGATTAGTGTCGAGAAGCGCTTCGTTGAAACGGCTGTCCAGCCAACCGCGCCATTTACGATGCAGCGTCGCGGAAACAAAAGTGCGGATGCCGGTAAAGCCCGCGTCCTTGAGCACGACCAGAAAGATGAGCACGCCGGCGTTGGTGAGCAGCGATGCGAGCGGCGTGGTGTTCGCGGCATCGTGGTAAAAGGCGATCGAGTTGACCAGTTCCCCGGACGCTTCGGCGAACCAGACGCCGGCTTTGCTGGAGAGCGCAGTAAACAGCGCGATGACTAGCGTCAGCGTCCAGGCCTCCACCCAGCGGTCCGAGAACCAGTAGGCCCGCATCAGTCCCCAGAAGCTGCGCATCGAGGAAACCGGTGTCAGGAGCGGCGGCCTTGCGGCACCGCGGAGCCATTTTTCCGATATTGAATGTCGCTCTGGTCTACCGACCCGAATCACTATCCCGCCCAAACCTCTTTTAGTTTTGTTACAGACAGTAACACCAATTGATCATGTTCCATTATCTTTTCTCGGCTTGCGAAGGATTGATCCGCTCGCCGTTGCCATCAAGCAACAGAATTCAGGACTGCAATGGCATGCCATGTCGTTCCCGAAGGAACGTTATCTGTGTAGTTTCAATGGCTTGCTGATTCGTTCGTGCGGGCGCCGGCATCTTCCCCATCGGAAGCTCTTTCCACAGTTTTGTGAAGGCAAGAGCGAGGCCGATCAGCCGATTTTTATGCTGCGGAAGATGGACGCGCGCGAAAAAGTGACGTCTTCGACACGTCTTTGTTGCCATGTCGGACCTAGCGGCGGCCGAAAAAGTAACCGGAATGGCGTTGGCTGAAGCGTTGCGCCGGGATGCCGCCAAGCTCGCCTAATGGAAACAGCTGCAGCAAGGGGCCGCTTTCTTGCAAGTCGTCAACCAGGGCAAATCGTCAGCCAAGGGCAAGTCATCAACCAAGGGATCAACCTGCACCAGCAGCAACGGGCACTGATTTTTCGTTAGCAACGCCAAGGTAACGGTGGAGTAGCGCCTATTCAGTTCGTTTTCTCCAGCTCGCCCCGCGCCTTGGCCGCCGCGACCTGCCGAATGGCGTCGGTGAGCGTGTCGGCGTCCTGCGCGCCCATCACCGCATACTTGCCCTCAAGCAGGAAGCACGGCACGCCCGTGATGCCCATACGCGAAGCGGTGGCGATTTCGGTGCGCACCGCCTCGACATCGGCGTCCGTCGGCAAAAGCGTCTCGACCACGGATGCATCCATGCCGGCCTCGCGGGCGGCGTTGATCAGCACGACATGATCGCCGAGATTGGCGCCTTCCTCGAAATTCAACTGGAACAGACGTCGCACCAGCCGATTCTGCATGACCTCTCCGGCGGCACCAGCCCAGCGGATGACGCGGTGCGCGTCCAGCGTATTGGGCGCGACCTTGATGGCGGCGAAGGCGAAGTTGATCCCCTCGGCTTCGCCCAGTGGCTCGATGCGGGCGTGGATCTCGCGGATGCGTTCGTCGCTGCCGAACTTGGCCACCAGGTATTCGCGGCGATCCTTGCCTTCGGGCGGGATGGTCGGGTCGAGCTGGAACGGCCGCCAGCGAATGTGCACCTCGACATCGGTTGCCGCGGCGATCGCCTTGTCGAGCCGCTTCTGGCCGATGAAGCACCAAGGGCAGACGACGTCGGAAACCACATCGACGGTAATCGACTTCTCGTCGCTCATCTTGATCTCCTGTTCCGAAGAGGTCACTTCGGCTTGCGCCACCATGTCGGCAGTCGATAGCCTGATATGGGCGTCTTTTGCGGATGTTCCAGGTAGCTCCAGTAGGCGAGCCATTGCTGCGTGTTGTGCTGCATCGGAACCATGTAGTTGCCGGAGATCAACAACCTGTCGAGGACCCGGACGGCGGCAACATAATCTTCGCGGCTGCGGGCGTCGAGCATCGCCTCTAGCGCGGCATCTATCGCCGGATCGGCGACGCCGGCAAGGTTGAATGACCCTTCGGCATTGGCGGCAGCTGATCCCCAGCGCCCGAGCTGCTCGATGCCCGGCGACAGCGAGTTCTCGAAGCCGCTGGTGCCGATCAGCACATCGAAATCGAAACGTTGCTTGCGCGACTGGATCTGGTCGCCATCAAGACTGCGCATTGTGACAGCGATGCCGATCTTCGCCAGCGTGCGCTGGTAGATGGCGGCAAGGCGCTCCTCGTTCTGCGAGGCGGTCAGGATCTCGAAGCCGAAGGGTTTCCCGTCGGGATCGAGCATCACTCCATCCTGCAAGGTGTAGCCCGCGCCCTTCAATATGTCGAAGGCAGCTTTCAGCACCTTGCGGTCCTGGCCCGAGCCGTCGGTGACGGGTGGCCGCCAGGTGCCGTCCATGACATCGGCTGGCACACGACCCGGGTATGGTGCCAGAAGCGCCTTTTCCCTGTCGTCGGCCGGATGGCCGAGCGCGGAAAGCTCGGAATTCTGCCAATAGCTCATGGTGCGCATGTACTTGCCGCCAAACAAGTTCTTGTTGGCCCATTCGAAGTCGTAGAGCATGCCGAGCGCGCGTCGAACGACCGGATTGGAAAACTTCTGCAGCCGTGTGTTGAACAGGAACCCCGTCACCACTGGCGGGATCCCGGTGTCGAACGTTTCGGCGATCACGTCGCCCTTGTGGAAGGCCGGGAAGTCGAGATCGCGCTCGCGCTTGACCGGATCGCTGTCGTCATCGATGGCGCAGATGCCTTTCTTGAAAGCCTCCAGCTTGGCGTTGGCATTGAGGAAATATTCGATGGTGACCTGGTCGTAATTGTCGAAACCGCGCTTGGCGGGAATGTCCTTGCCCCAATAATTTGGGTTGCGCTTGAACACGATGCGCTGGCCAGGCGCCACGTGCGCCACGGTGTACGGGCCGCTGCCGATCACAGGTTTTAGCGTGGTCCTGTCGAAGGTCTCCTTGTCGAAAGCGTGCTTCGGTACGATTGGCGTCATCGCGATAACCAACGGGGTCTCGCGGTTGGCCTTGTCATTGAATGTAAAGCGCACGCTGCGGTCGCCGATTTTTTCGAGTTTAGCGACCATGCTCATACGGGCGCTGTAGGGTGGCCGGCCTTTCTCGGTAAAGACGTCGTACGTGAACAGCACGTCTTCCGCAGTCACCGGTTGGCCATCCGACCACTTGGCGCTCGGATCGAGGTGGAATTCGATGCTCTTGCGCTCCGGATCCATGTCGGCAGTGTCGGCAAGCAGGCCATAAAGACTGAAGGCTTCATCGTCGTTGCGCTGCATCAATGGCTCGAAGACGAGATTGCCAAAGATCCTATCGATCATGCCGCGTGCCGTTGTGCGCAGGCTTTTCAGGATGAACGGGTTGAGATTGTCGAAGCTGCCGACGACGCAAAACGTGAAGCTGCCGCCCTACGGCGCATCGGCATAGACGGAGTGGAAATGCGTATAGACGGCCTGCAGCGCCGGATCCAGAATCATGGGGTTGGCGTGTTGGGGCTCCGACAGAGCTGGCTGAAGCGAAAGGGTGATAGACGAGATCGCGGCGATCAGCCAAACAAGAACGCGGCCCATGACCGTCTCCTTACTGGGTCGGCTTGATGATTCGGAGCGCACCCTAACATGAGCCGGCCGCCTCCCGGCCAATCGCGAGCTCAAGAATTGCGACTATCGGGCTGGATTCGGCACCGCTTGCAGTGTAACACGCCGTCCGAAGTCATTCTGTTGCCTCATTTCGGCAACAGTTAGCTGGACCACACGGCGCGAAGAAGCCGGTCCTGGGATCATTTGAGAGGAAGTGCACGATATGACGAGCCTGAACAGCAACGAGTACCGCCTGTCGGTCATGGCCGCTGGCGTGGTCGGCTTTCTGGGCGCACAACTTCCCACTGCTCTTGCGCAGCAGCAACAGCAGATTCCGCAGGGCTGGTTCAAAGCCTGCACCAAGCAGGAAGACGTCGACATCTGCAATGTCCAGAACATCACCACTGCCGGCAACGGCCAACTCGTCACCGGCGTCAGCCTGATCGAATTGAAGGGCAAGGTGAACCGCAAGGTGTTCCAGGTGACGGTTCCGACCGGCCGCCTGGTCCCTCCCGGCATTGGCCTGCAGATCGATGCCGGGAAGGCGCAGAAGCTCGATTATGTGATCTGCTTCCCTGACCGGTGTGTGGCGGAAGTGCCGCTGACCGACCAGCTCGTCGCCTCCTTTAAGAAGGGTTCGAACCTGACGCTCACCTCGGTCAATTTCCAGAACCAGCCGAACCCGATCAAGGTCGCGCTGACCGGCTTCAGCGGCGCCTTCGACGGGCCGCCGCTGCAGCAGTCGGACATCGAGGATCGGCAGAAGAAGCTTCAGGATTTCGTTGCCAAGAACAATCAGGACTTCGCCAAGAAGCTCAAGGAAGAGCAGGACAAGGCGAAGACCGCCAACTGATCGCCCCTCAGGCGCAATTTCTAAGGAAAAGCGGGGTCATGCCCCGCTTTTTTCGTTCCGGCCAGCCATTTCCTGATTCCGGTCAGGCCCGCAATCCCGTCAGGTCAATGTCTTGACTGGCGTCTCGGCTCGTAGCGCCCGTCCGGCCTCTTGTCGAACATCTCGCCGATCTCCGGATGCCGCACCGGTTCGCCAGACTGATCCTCGAGCAGGTTCTGCTCAGACACATAGGCGATGTATTCCGTTTCCGAATTCTCGGCGAGCAAGTGATAGAAGGGCTGGTCCTTGCGCGGCCGCACATCCGCGGGGATCGCCTCGTACCATTCGTCGGTGTTGGCGAATTGCGGGTCGACATCGAAAATGACGCCGCGGAACGGAAACAGCCGGTGTCGAACCACCTGTCCGATCGAGAATTTGGCTGTTTTCATCATCGTACTCACCACTAAGTCCTAGGAGTGCCGCGTCCTGAAATGCGCAAAGACTCTCTAAGGCTTTGAATTTACGCATTACGCTTCAAAAAATCGAGCCCGACTTAGGGCTGATACCTGGCCCTACTTCACGCAGACGCCGCATCAATTCAATGCCGCAGCGCTTGACGCCCCGTCAAGCTACGGGCAACCCGAGGGCCGTGCTACCGCTTGACTTGTTTTCTTAAGCCGCCGGCGAGCGCCGCAAAACCACTGCCGGGCCGCAGGCCCTCGCGCATGAAAAAGGCGCGAAGCGGCGCGAAGCCGCCGAGCACGCCGAGGCCGGCGCTGCGCGCCATCTGTGCCGGCAGCATGTCCGAGAGCAGCGACTTGTTGAGCAGATTGACCGCACTGCTGCGCGCCAGGATGTCGGGCCGGCGCTTGAAATCATAGGCTGCGAGTGCCTTGACGGCGCCCGGGTCAGCCCTGTTTTCGCAAGCAATTCCAACCAGATCATCGATATCCCTGATACCAAGGTTGAGACCTTGCGCGCCGATCGGCGGAAACACATGGGCGGCTTCGCCGACAAGCGCCACCCGGTTACGCGCGAAGCACCGGGGCGTCACGCCGGAAAGCGGGTAGATCTGCCGGCCGGGTTCGACAGAAACCCGGCCCAGCATCGATTGCATCCGCTGTTCGACCCGCATCGAAAACGTAGCATCGTCCAGTGCGGCGAGTTCTTTCGCCGTTTCCGGTTCTACTACCCAGACAAGGCTGGACCGGTTGCCGGGCAGGGGAACCTGGGTGAACGGACCGGTCTCGGTGTGGAATTCGGTCGAGGTGAAAGCGTGGTCGCTGCGGTGACCGAAATTGAGAATCAGTGCGGCCTGCGGATAGGACCGCGCGGATGTCGAGATGCCGGCAGCCTCGCGGGCCGGCGACAGACGGCCATCGGCAGCGACCGCCAGCGATGCTGCAACCTCGCTGCCGTCAGACAGGATCGCATGGGCATGATCGGCGTCGAGGCGCCAGGTCTCCACCATCGCTTTTCGCCATTCGATGCCGGAATGCGCGGCAACAGTCCCGGCAAGTGCGGGGTTGAGCGCGCTGTTGGGTAAGTTCAGCCCGAACTGCTCCTCGCCGATTTCGCTGGCACGAAAAATGACCACCGGGCTGCGGATCAGCCGGCTGGTTGCATCGACGATGCGCATCACCTTCAGCGGTGCGGCTTTGGACCTCACCTCATCGAGGACGCCCAACCGTTCTAGGATATTCAGGGCTGGGTTCATCAAGGCCGTCGTGCGGCCGTCTTGGCCATCTGCCTCAGGTCCGACGAGCGTCACGGGAAAGCCGGCATCCGCAAAACCAAGCGATGCGATCAGCCCTGCCGGGCCGCTGCCGGCAACCAGTATCCGTGCTGTCTCCCGATGGTCCAAATTCGGCTTCCCGGTTGCGATGCGAGGCGGGTCGGTCCGACCTGAATGACCTATAGGTCAGATCATGCAGCTTGATCAACGCGGCGATTCGGCCCATTCGATTGCCATGATCGCCGAAGACCATAATTTCAGTCATCTCGACCGTTTCGGCCGTGCCGCGGCGAGCGTCTCGCGCAATCCTCGACTGGCGGTGAACATCGTTTTGGGCGCAGGCGTCGTCCTGGCCTGGCTGCTTCTCGGCGCCATGGCGATTCGTGGCGCCGAAAGCCGGGTTCCGGGCATCGATGCACCCGGTGACACATTGCTCAGATATCTGCCGCAACTGCCGCTGCCGGATTTTCTTGAGCGCTTCTTCACCCTTTGTCTTGCACCTGCGCCGCTCGACGGGGGCATCGGCGCGCAGGCCGGAGCGCTCATCGTCATGTGGTTCCTGATGGCGGTCGCCACTATGCTGCCCTCGGCGGCGGCGATGATTCGCACCTATTGCGAGATCGCCGATACCGCGCGGATCAAGGCCGCACCGGTCGTCCATCCGCTGGTCCTGGTCGCCGGTTATCTCAGCGTGTGGTTGGCTGCGTCGGCAGCGTTCGCGGCGCTGACGCTCATCGTCCACGCCTCATCTGTGCAGATACTCGATCCGGTGGTCGGAGCGATCGGAGCAGCCGCGCTTTTGGTTGCCGGCCTCTACCAGTTCAGCGGCCTGAAGGAAGCCTGCCTGATGAAATGCAAAAACCCGTTCTCGATCCTGTTTTCGAACTGGAGCGCGCGGCCCGGCCGGATTTTCCGGCTCGGCATGGAACAGGGCCTCTGGTGCCTCGGCTGCTGCTGGGCGCTGATGCTGGTGATGTTCGCCGTCGGTGTGATGAACGTGTTCTGGATGGCGCTGATCGGCCTGTTCACCTTGATCGAAAAACAGGCGACGGGCAGGCTGCCAACCCGGATCGCCGGTGTGATACTGCTTGTCTGGGCAACCGCCCTGCTAGTAATCTCGGCATAGGGAGAGAATTCGATGGCAGATCAAGGCTGGGCAATGAAGGGAGAGCTGGTGCTCTCCTGCAATTGCACGGTTTTTTGCCCTTGCGTGCTGTCTCTCGGCAGTCATCCGCCGACCGAGGGCTATTGTCAGACCTGGGCGGGATTCCGCATCGATGCCGGCCATTTCGGCGAGGTCGACCTGTCCGGCCTCAACCTTGGGCTGGTCATGGAAATCCCCGGCTATATGAGCCGCGGCAACTGGACCGCCGGACTGTTCATCGACAAGCGCGCCTCAGTCTACGCGGTAAGGGCGCTGACCAAGATTTTCACCGGCAAGGCTGGCGGAACCACCTCGCTGCTCTCCATCCTGGTCGGAAAGTTCCTCGGCGTCGAGCAAGCTCCGATCACCTATGAGACACGTGACAGGACGCGGATCTTCCAGATACCGAAAATCATCGACGGAGCGGTGACGCCGATCCCCGGCAAGGACCGCGACAAGGATACGGTGATCAGCAATTCGGAGTACTGGATCGCACCGGAAATCATCGTCGCCAGGTCCGACAAGAGCAAGATGCGTGCCTTCGGCCGCAACTGGAATTTTGCCGGCCGCTCGGCCGAAATCTGCAAGCTGGACTGGCGGGGCCCGTGAGCAAAAAAACAACGGCCAGGAAAATCACTGACAGGATTCCGAGGCCAAAGAAGAAAGTCACATGGCCGCAGGCGCGCGCGTTTTCGGTCCATCTGCTAACCGCGTCGGGCTCGTTCCTGGCATTTCTGTCGCTGGTAGCTGCGAGCGAGCAGCGCTGGACGGCGATGTTCTGGTGGCTGGGGCTGGCGCTGTTCGTCGACGGTATCGACGGGCCGATCGCCAGGAAACTCGAGGTCAAGGAAATCCTGCCGACATGGTCGGGCGAACTCCTCGACAACATCATCGACTACGTAACTTACGTGCTGATACCGGCCTTCGCGCTTTACCAGCGCGGCTTCATGGGCGAGGGCCTGTCGTTCCTGTCGGCGGCAATCATCGTGGTGTCGAGCGCGATCTACTATGCCGATACCGGCATGAAGACCAAGGAAAATTTCTTCAAGGGGTTTCCGGTGGTCTGGAACATGGTGGTGTTCACGCTGTTCGTGATTGATCCCGGACAATGGGTTTCCTTCGCCGTGGTCGTGGTGGCCGGCATTCTGACCTTCGTGCCGATCAATTTCATCCACCCGGTGCGGGTGGTGCGGCTGCGCCCGATCAACCTTGGCATGACGCTGCTATGGTGCGCTTTCGGAGCGCTGGCGCTGGCGCAGGCAGCTCTTGCCGCCTTCTACGACCAGATCGGTGTCTTGGGTGAGCAGGTCAGTGTCTTCACCAAGATCGGCATCACGGTCACCGGACTTTACCTCGCGTGCATCGGCGGTATCATGCAGCTCTTTCCAACGCTCGGCGCCAAGCCGGACGACAATAAAGCTTGATCCCAAGAGAGCCAGAAAATGTCCAAAGCGATCCGTATCCACGCCAATGGCGGTCCGGAGGTTCTGACCTATGAGGACGCCGATCCGGGCCAACCCGGCTCGGGACAAATCCTGGTCAAGCACACGGCGATCGGCCTCAATTTCATCGACGTCTATCATCGCTCCGGCCTTTATCCGCCGCCGGGCGGTTTCCCGCTGATACCCGGCAGCGAGGCGGCCGGGGTGGTGTTGGAAGTGGGCGCGGATATCGACTGGCTGAAGCCGGGCGATCGCATCGCCTACGCCGTGACGACTGGCGCCTATGCCGAGCAGCGCGTGATCGCCGCCGATCGCGTGGTGAGGGTGCCGGACGGCATCAGCGACGAGCAGGCGGCCGCCATGATGCTGAAAGGGATGACGGCGGAGTATCTGCTGCGCCGTACCTTCAAGGTCAAGGCGGGCGACACGATCCTGTTTCATGCGGCGGCCGGGGGCGTCGGACTGATCCTGGGCCAATGGGCCAAGCACCTTGGCGCAACCGTGATCGGCACCGCCAGCTCCACCGACAAGATCGAACTCGCCAAGGCGCATGGCTTCGACCATGTCATCAACTACCGCGAGCAGGATTTCGTCGCCGGCGTCCTCGCCATCACCGGCGGCATGAAATGCGACGTCGTCTATGATTCGGTAGGCAACGACACCTTTCCGGCCTCGCTCGACTGCCTGAAGCCGCTCGGCATGTTCGCCAGCTTCGGTCAATCGTCGGGGCCGGTCCCGCCGTTCAGCATGTCGTTGCTGGCGCAGAAAGGTTCGCTGTTCGCAACCCGTCCGACGCTGTTTGTCTACAACGCCAAGCGCGAAGACCTGGAGGCGTCCGCCGCCGCGCTGTTCGAAATCGTGCTCAGCGGCGC
This sequence comes from Mesorhizobium sp. M1312, assembly GCF_040318115.1. Taxonomy (NCBI): domain Bacteria; kingdom Pseudomonadati; phylum Pseudomonadota; class Alphaproteobacteria; order Hyphomicrobiales; family Phyllobacteriaceae; genus Mesorhizobium; species Mesorhizobium sp. M1312. The sequence continues at coordinate 160,599 of NZ_JAMYLQ010000004.1, forward strand.
GGTCGAGATCAAGATCAATCAGCGTTACGCGCTCGAGGACGCCGGCAAGGCGCATTCCGACCTTGAAGGCCGCAGGACGACCGGGACAACCATTCTTATCCCCTGAGCCTTGCTATCCCTTAGAGCGACGTGCGTCCACTGGACGCACAAAAGTACGCTCTAACATTTTGAATCTACGCATCGTGCTTTCCGAAAATCGATTTCGATTTTCGGGCCGATGCGTTAGGTTTCCGCTGAAATTCTTGAAGCTCTTTCAAGACGGGTGCCGCTTTGCGATGACAGCAGGCCGCGCATACGATGCCTGCGGGAACACAGAATATAATCTGGCAAACCAGATGGGAGGCACTGTGAGTGCAAATCAGGACGACGCAAACCTGCTTGAGGTCCGTGGCCTCACCAAGACGTTCGGCACGCTGACAGCCTGCGACTATATCGATCTCAACGTCGCAAAAGGCGAAATCCACGCGTTGCTCGGTGAGAACGGCGCCGGCAAGTCGACGCTCGTTAAAATGCTGTTCGGAACACTGGAGCCCAATTCGGGCGAGATTTTCTGGAACGGTCAGGCGGTCACGATCACTAATCCCGGCTTTGCGAAGAAGCTCGGCATCGGCATGGTGTTCCAGCATTTTTCGCTGTTCGAGGCACTGACGGCGGCCGAGAACATCGCGCTGTCGCTCGACGACGGTTCGCCGATCAGCACGATTGCCGCGAAGGCGAGGGCGCTTTCCTACAGCTACGGCTTGCCGCTCGACCCGCAATCGCTGGTCGGCGACCTGTCGGTCGGTGAGCGCCAGCGTATAGAGATTATCCGCTGCCTTCTACAGACGCCGCAGCTCATCATTCTCGACGAGCCGACTTCGGTGCTGACGCCGCAGGAAGCCGACAAGCTGTTCGAGACGCTCGAACGGTTGCGCTCGGAAGGCAAGTCCATCCTCTACATTTCGCACCGCCTGGAAGAGGTCAAGCGCATCTGTGACCGCGCTACCGTGCTGCGCCACGGCAAGGTGGTTGGCCATTGCAACCCGCGCAAGGAAACCGCGGCATCGCTGGCACGCATGATGGTCGGCAACGACGTTCAGGCGGTGGTGCGCGAACCTGCCCTGGGTATCGAGACCGCGCAGCCGCTGCTTGAAATCCGCGCACTCAGCCGCAGGCCGGCAACGCCGTTCTCGATCCCGCTCAGGAATATCAACCTGACGGTACGCGCCGGCGAAGTGATCGGCATTGCAGGCGTTGCCGGCAACGGCCAGGGCGAGTTCTTCGAATCCGTTTCCGGCGAGGTGCCGCAGCAGGATGCCGCATCGGTGCGCATCCGCGGCAAGGATGCCGGCGGCCTCAGCATCACCGGCAGGCGGCTGATGGGCGCTGCCTTCGTGCCGGAAGAGCGGCTCGGCCACGGTGCAGCACCCCGCATGAAGCTTTCGGAAAACCTGCTTCTGTCGCGCCATGCCACCGACCGCAAGGTGTTTGTCGGCGCCGGCGGAATGGTCAAAAGCGATGCGATCTATGCCGCTGCCCAGCGCATCATCAAGTCGATGGATGTGCGCAAGAGCGCCCCGGACCCGGAGGCGGCAGCGCTTTCAGGCGGCAATCTGCAGAAGTTCATTGTTGGCCGCGAACTCGACCGTAGGCCAAGCGTCATGGTCGTCAATCAGCCGACATGGGGCGTCGACGCCGGTGCGGCCGCCCACATTCGCCAGACGCTGATCGAATTGGCGCGCAGCGGCTCCGCAGTGCTGGTCATCAGTCAGGATCTCGACGAATTGTTCGAGATATCCGACGCCATCGCGGTGATGCACAATGGCGAATTATCGAAGCCTTTGCCAATCGCTGAGGCCACATTCGAAAAGATCGGACTGCTGATGGGCGGGGCCGAGCCCGGCCACGCCGAACACGCTCTGGAGACGTCATGATGCGCCTCGAACTCGTCAAACGGCCACAGCGCTCAATGCTGTTTTCGGCGCTGTCCCCCTTCATTGCCTTTGCGCTGACGATCGTTGCCGGCGCCATCCTGTTCGCACTGCTTGGCGTCAATCCTTTGAAGGCGTTCCAAATTTACTTCCTCGAGCCGGTCAGTCAGGTCTGGCAGCTGCATGAGCTGGCGATCAAGGCGGCACCGCTCATCTTGATCGGGGTCGGCCTGTCGGTTTGCTACAGGGCCAACATCTGGAACATCGGCGCGGAAGGCCAATTCATCCTGGGCGGCATCGTCGGCTCGAGCATTCCGGTGCTGTTTCCGCAGTTTGAAGGGCCGCTGGTGCTGCCGCTGATGCTGCTGTTCGGCATGGTCGGCGGTGCCGCCTATGCCACCATTCCCGCCGTGCTCAAGACGCGCTTCAACACCAACGAGATCCTGACCAGCCTGATGCTGGTCTATGTCGCGCAGCTGTTCCTCGACTGGCTGGTGCGTGGGCCGTGGCGCGATCCGAAGGGTTTCAATTTCCCGCAGACGATACAGTTCAACGATTCGGCCATATTGCCGGAACTGATGCCGGCTTCCGGCCGTGCCAATTGGGGTTTCGTCTTCGCGCTGGTCGCGGCGGTGCTGGTCTGGGTCCTGATGAGCCGCATGCTGAAAGGTTTTGAGGTTCGCGTGCTCGGCTCAAGCCCCAGGGCAGGGCGCTTCGCCGGCTTCGGTATCAACCGGATGGTGTTCTTCGCCTTCATGCTGTCGGGTGCACTGGCCGGGCTTGCCGGCATCTCGGAAGTCTCCGGAGCCATCGGCCAGCTGCAGCCGGTGATCTCGCCCGGCTACGGCTTTGCCGCCATCATCGTGGCGTTCCTCGGCCGGCTCAATCCGCTCGGCATCGTCGCTGCGGGCCTGGTGCTGGCGCTGACCTATCTCGGCGGCGAAGCGGTGCAAAGCGCGCTCGGCATCTCCGACAAGGTGGCGCGCGTGTTCCAGGGCATGCTCCTGTTCTTCGTGCTCGGCTGCGACACGCTCATTCACTACCGCATTCGTCTGATCGGCTTTGCCGCGCCGAAGCTTGAATCCGCGCCGAAGCTGGAGGAGGCCCGCTGATGGACATCACCGTCAACATTCTTTTGACCATCGCAACCGCGGCGACGCCGTTGCTGATCGCGGCGATCGGCGAGCTGGTGGTCGAACGTTCCGGCGTGCTCAATCTCGGTGTCGAAGGCATGATGATCATGGGGGCGGTCGGCGGTTTCGGCGCCGGCTATCTCACCGGATCGCCGTGGATCGGGTTGTTGGCGGCGATCGCCTTGGGTGCGGTGTTTTCGCTGCTCTTCGCCGTCATGACGCTGTCGCTGGCCACCAACCAGGTGGCGACCGGCCTGTCGCTGACGTTGCTCGGCCTCGGACTTTCCGGCATGATGGGCACCAGCTTTGTCGGCCAGCCCGGCGCGAGGCTGCCAAACCTCGACATTCCCGGCCTGACAGCGATCCCCGTCATCGGCAGGTTGTTGTTCGGCCAGGACCCGATCTTCTACATCTCGATCGCATTGACCGCCGCTGTCATGTGGTTCCTGTTCAAAACCCGCACCGGGCTCACGCTGCGCTCGATCGGCGACAGCCACACATCGGCCCATGCCCTTGGCATCCAGGTCATCCGCTACCGCTACCTGGCAGTGATTTTCGGCGGCGCCTGTGCAGGCCTTGCCGGGGGCCACCTGTCGCTGGTGTACACGCCGCAATGGGTGGAGAACATGACCGCCGGGCGGGGCTGGATCGCGCTGGCGCTGGTCGTGTTCGCGTCGTGGCGGCCATGGCGGGTGCTGGCTGGCGCCTATATCTTCGGCGCGGTATGGATCGGCCAGCTTCATGCACAGGCTTTTGGTATTCCGGTTCCCTCGCAACTGCTTTCTTCATTGCCCTATCTGGCAACCATCGTGGTTCTCGTTCTAATCTCGCGCAACAAGCGTTTGACGATGATGAACACACCGGCTTCCTTGGGGCAGCCATTCGTTCCGGATCGTTGACAATAAAAACAAACGGGAAGCTCCAAGGCTTAACTCAGAGAGGTAACACGATGAAAAAACTGCTTATTGCGCTGGTAGCTACGGCGGCAGCATTGTCGGCGGCGGCGACCGCCGAAGCGCAGGAAAAGCTGAAAGCCTGTTGGGTCTATACCGGCCCGATCGGCGATTTCGGCTATTCGTACCAGCATGACCAGGGCCGCCTGGATGTAGAGAAGGCACTCGGCGACAAGGTCGAGACCGCTTATCTGGAGAACGTCTCCGAGGGTCCCGATGCCGATCGTGCCTTCGAGCGCCTGGCGCGCGAAGGATGCAAGATCATTTTCGGCACGTCCTTCGGCTTCATGGATCCCGAAGTGAAGGTCGCCAAGAAGTTCCCCGACGTGATGTTCGAACACGCGACCGGCTACAAGACGGCCGAAAATCTCGGCATCTACAACGCACGTTTCTACGAAGGCCGCTACATCCTCGGCCAGATCGCCGCCAAGCAATCGAAGTCGGGCGTCGCCGGCTACATCGTTTCGTTCCCGATTCCCGAAGTGGTGATGGGCATCAATTCCTTCATGCTCGGCGCCCAGTCGATCAAGCCAGATTTCAAGGCGAAGATCGTCTGGGTCAATTCATGGTTCGACCCGGGCAAGGAAGCCGATGCCGCCAAGGCTCTGTTCGACCAGGGTGCCGACATCATCGTCCAGCACACCGACTCGACCGCTCCTCTGCAAGTCGCCGAAGAGCGCGGACTGCAGGGCTTCGGCCAGTCTTCGGACATGATCAAGTTCGCTCCCAAGGCGCAATTGACCTCGATCGTCGACGATTGGGGGCCGTACTATGTCAGCCGGGTGAAGGCTGCGCTCGACGGCACCTGGAAGCCTGGCAATGTCTGGCTGGGCATCAAGGACGGCGCCGTTAAGATGGCCCCTTACACCAACATGCCCGATGACGTGAAGGCGATGGCGGAAGCCACCGAGAAGAAGATCGTCGAAGGATGGAACCCGTTCACCGGGCCGATTGCCAAGCAGGACGGCACGCCATGGCTGAAGGAAGGCGAGGTCGCCGACGACGCTACGCTGCTCGGCATGAACTTCTACGTCAAGGGCGTCGACGACAAGCTGCCGCAGTAAGCGCAGACGGGGCCAATCATGAGAGGGAAGGGCGCCGCATGGCGCCCTTTTCGCTTAGCGCATGACCCCGAAATCGGGATCGATTTCGGAAAGACTCATGCGCAAAATCAAAGTGCTACAGCGTTCTTTGCGCGTCTAAAATGACGCGTGGTGCGGTAGAGCGAGATACGATCAGACCGCCGAGCCGTAGAGATCGTAGGCGTCGGCACGGTCGATCTTGACGGTGACGATGTCGCCGGCGCGCAACGGGCGCCGCGACTCGATATGCACCGAGCCGTCGATTTCGGGTGCGTCGTATTTGGTGCGGCCCCTCGCCGAGGTACCATGCGCCTCGTCGATCAGGACGGGCAGGCGCTTGCCGACCTTCCTTGCGAGCTGCGTCGCCGAGATCTTCTGCTGGCGCTGCATGAAGCGGTGCCAGCGCGCTTCCTTGATCTCCTGCGGTACCTGTTCGAGGCCGAGATCATTGGAGCGGGCGCCCCTGACCGGCTCGTATTTGAAACAGCCGGCGCGATCGATCTTGGCTTCGTCCAGCCAGTCGAGCAGCATCTCGAAATCATCGTCTGTCTCGCCGGGGAAGCCGACGATGAAGGTGGAGCGGATCGCCAGATCCGGACAGATTTCGCGCCAGCCGCGAATGCGGTCGAGCGTCTTTTCGCCATGGGCGGGCCGGCGCATGTTCTTCAGCACCTGCGGCGAGGCGTGCTGGAACGGGATGTCCAGATAGGGAAGGATCTTTCCTTCGGCCATCAGCGGGATGACATCGGCGACATGCGGGTAGGGGTAGACATAGTGCATGCGTACCCAAACGCCGAGCTTGCCGAGTTCCTCCGACAGATCGAGGAATTTCGCCCGCACTTCGCGATCGCCGAACATGCTGGTCTGGTATTTGATGTCGATGCCGTAGGCGCTGGTGTCCTGCGAAATGACCAGGATTTCCTTGACGCCGGCCTTGGCCAGTTTCTCGGCTTCGCGCAAAACGTCGGCCGCCGGCCGCGAGACGAGGTCGCCGCGCAGCGCCGGGATGATACAGAAGGTGCAGCGGTTGTTGCAGCCTTCCGAAATCTTGAGATAGGCATAGTGGCGCGGCGTGAGCTTGACGCCTTGCGGCGGCAACAGGTCGACATAGGGATCGTGGCTCGGGGGCGCGGCCTCATGCACCGCAGCCATCACGCTCTCGTAGGCCTGCGGACCGGTGATGGCGAGAACGTTGGGATGTTTTTCGCGGATGACGTCCGGTTCGGCGCCGAGGCAACCGGTGACGATGACCCTGCCGTTCTCCGAAAGGGCGGAGCCGATGGCATTGAGCGATTCATCGCGAGCCGAATCGAGGAAGCCGCAGGTGTTGACGACGACCAGATCGGCGCCGTCATGCTTGCGCGCGATCTCGTAGCCTTCGGCGCGAAGGCGCGTGATGATGCGCTCTGAATCCACGAGGGCTTTCGGGCATCCAAGGCTGACGAAACTGACGCGAGGGGCAGACATGTGCGGTTTCCAATGGACGCGGGCCGGAAACCCTAAGGCCCGGCCCGGAAGTCTCGATACATGTTGATCTTTTGAACTTTCGCAGAAGCTCAATTGCACGGCGCAATAGCATAGTTCCGCAATCAAGCAAACCGAGGAATGGCTTAGTGCCGCTCGGCGGGCCTGCACTGCCAAGGGTCAGGTTCAATGACCGCCCGGTCCGAACCAGGGCGCCAGGAACGCAAACTGTTCGGGGAACTGCTGTACGGCACCATCCAGAAGCATCTTCACGGCGACGTAGAGAATGATCACCAGGCCGATATAGGCAATCCAGCGGTACTTATGCAGGAGGCGTGCGACAAACGAAGCGGCGAAGCCCATCAGCGCGATCGACAGCGCCAAGCCGATGATCAGGACCGTCGGATGGTCCATCGCCGCGCCTGCGACTGCAAGGACGTTATCGAGAGACATCGAAACGTCGGCAATGACGATCTGCCAGGCTGCCTGAGCGAAGGTCTTGCGCGGTCCCTTGCCGCCAATCGTCCCGCTTTTGTCGTAATCGACATTCGACAGCGATTCTGTCGCGTCATGTTCCTGCTCGTGGCTGACACGGAGTTCGCGCCACATCTTCCAGCACACCCAAAGCAGCAGCAGGCCGCCGGCTATGAGAAGAATGGGGCCGATGGTGAGGAGCCACTGGGTGATCAGAGCGAAGAAGATGCGAAGCACGGTGGCCGCTGCAATGCCGACGAGAATCGCCTTCTTACGCTGGTCCGAAGGCAGGCCTGCCGCGGCAAGGCCGATGACGATGGCATTGTCGCCGGCAAGCACAAGGTCGATGGCGATGACCTGGAGCAGGGCGGAGAAGCCTGCGGCGGTAAAAATTTCCTCCAACGGGAAGTTCCTTGCTTGTTTGCCGACCGTCGGCGTCGAGTATTCGGACGCGTAACGTGTATGGTTCCCGCGCGTCAAGAGACGGCTTGAGAACAAGGCCGGCAAACCGCCTGATCGCGGTGGAAATCGCCGAGAGCCGGTGAAAGCTGCGATGATCGAGACATGTTGGCGCATGACCCGGAAAACCGGAATCGGTCCGAAAAGGATCACGACCCATGGCACCATTAGCTAGACCGCCCGCTCACAGTGCAGGCCTAAACGAGGGTTGAAGAGCGAAGGATAGGGTTGAAGCGCGCCGCCACCGCAATAGTTTCGGGACCGAAGAGTACGATGCCTGCGAAAATGTTCCCTCACGGGAGAGGCTCGTGACGTCTGACGACAACAAACCCGTCCTTTCCGGGGCGATCGGGGAGTACCGCGAGTTCGGTCCTCCGGCCGCACTCGATGGGCTACGAGCTCGCGGTGTGGTCGGATAAGTGAAGAGGTGAGGGGGCGCCGAGCCGAGCCCGGCGCCTCTTTCCGAATGGTTTGGGCGGGCCATCGGGACTAATGCCGCTCCTAGCGCCAGCAGCGAATATTGAACTGACTCGGCGAGCCACCAAAGTCCGATTGCGCGGCTGGCTGTCCCTGCACTGAACCACCTTAAGGTGCCGGCGCTGCTGTTTAAGCGATGTAACAATTATTGTCCGACGGCATAGCACCCGCATCGTATAGGGCTGGCCTGAGGACCATCGCATACCGCACCGCGCATGACGGAACCGACACGAACGACAGTTCGGCAAAGACTGTATGCTTTTTTGATCGCTGGCCTGGGCGGGCTGGCCCCATCGGCAATCTCGTTTTCGATGACGCTCTACGAAGCTGCCCATCCGCCAAAGGTGCCTGTCGTGCAAGCAGGCCCGCAGATCGATACCGGTCGCTGGTTTGTAACCTTGCGAAGGGCACGTGTCGGAACGGTGCCGCCGACAGGCGTTCCGCCATCGCGGCCCGTGCAGCTTATGATGGTGGATCTGGATGTGGTGAACCGTTCCGCCACTCCAAACAACGTGCTCTATGGCGTCGTCACGCTCAGGGCGCCGGGGCAAAAGCTGCCGATGCCAACGGTTTATCTGGATCGCGACAAGTCTCTGGCAGGATATTTCAACCCCAATATGCCGGAACGCACGACGATGGCCTGGCGAAATTCGAAACCTTGGGTCTCACATCGGGCGAGTGGCTGAGCCGCAGCGGGGTCCGTCATGTCCTGACCGACCGCGTGCCGGCGACGATCGAAATGATGCCGGGCGATGTCTACCAGCCCGGCCTGCCACGCCGTATCCTCCTGGTGTTCGAAGTGCCGGAGGATGCTGTCGCTGGCGGGACCGTCGTGGTCGCACGCACAAAATTGCTGCCGCTCGACGACGAGGTCCGCATCGCCACCGACGTTTCCGGCAAAGACATCGAGCCCGCGATCACCATCCGCCGCAACGAAGAAAGGCCGCCATGGACAGTTCTCCCGCAAAGGTGACGTCAACGCGGCGAGGCTACTGGCTGAGCATGATGGCGCTGGTGGTCGCACTGCCTGCCGCGCTAGCCGCGCAAACGTGGGGAAGCATCAATGGCTGGCGCTCCCAACATTTGCGTCAGCCGGTATCTGCGACCTTGGGGCAACCGATCGATTATGCCGGCGCTAGCTGGACCGTGACGCGCCTCACCAGACTCGCAGGCAGCGCGGGAAGCGCCGTCGTCCTTGCCGAATTCGAAGCTCTCGCTGCTGACCCGAAAGCGCTCGGCTCCGTTCCATGCGAGGTGCGGCTTTCCGATGGCAGCGGTCGCGAATGGCGGCCAACCCTATTTGCCGATCCGGCGGTCAGGAAGCAATATTCGAAGGCCCAGCAGCGCTCCCTGTGAGGCGGCATGGCATTCGCGGCGACGGAACCCGGCAAACCGGCACCGATGGCCGCCAGCTTTTCGATCCCGCCTGCGGCGAGCAGCCTCACGCTATCGATCGCCCTCTACTCGGCGCTGCCGAATTATCTCAGCGTCAGCGAGCCGCGGACCTGACGCCACTCGCTTCACGAGCCATGGCGACCGTGGTCTCGAGCACGGCTGCAAGCAGCGCGACCCGGACCGCGTCGAGCAGGATTCCTCCGTCGAGTTCGCTTGGGCTGCCGATGAACAGGCCGATGGCATCGGCGAAGATCGCCAGGTCCCGAGATCATGCGCTCCGAAAGTTGCGTCGGAATTGATGGTTGCTTTAAAGTCCTTTGCCAGTCTGCGATTACGGTCAATCCATGCAAAAAAGCGTTCGACGGCACGGAACCAAAGCACTCGATCTGTCAGACATGAGCTATGACCGAAAATGGGTGATGGGCATGGTGAGCGACTTTCAAAACAGGCTCTTAACCGCAAAGCAGGGTTGAGTTATTGCAACGCCCTTGCGCGGCCAATAGCTTGTGCTTTTCGAAGATCGCTAGCTTCTGCGGATACGTGATCCGCACCTTGGCGTTGCACCCGTCGCATCTGAAGTGCGCGATCGTTCTCAACGCAGAGCCCTTCCTTACCGCCGGATGCGAGCAATCCGGACAGTCGAATGTGAAGACAACATCACATAAGTCTTCGGCTAAACCCATTTCCATCTCCTTCGCCAGCGCTGTGGCTACACTCTGGCGAGACTCAATGGGCAATTAAGATGCCAATCCGGCTGTGCCAAAGCGGGACTAGAACTATTCGCCTCGTAACGCCGCCAAACTAGTGCGCTTTCTCTGTGCCCTTTGAGCGACGACCGGACTGCCTCCAGAAATTCGCGCTCACTCCGGCTATCACCACGGCCGCGGGGACACATTCGATCCCAATGCGCGAATGTATGATCATCGGGGACATGACGAAGGCGCTGTGGTTGGCGGCGTCATATCTGGAGGCGACGAAGCCGGATTAGTTGCACGGCCGAGAGCACTGGGCACCGCTCTTGTTCCCAAGCTTATAGGGGCAGGTTCAGAAGCGAAAGCAACCCGTGCGCGGAATTGCACGTAGGTATGCTGTTATTGTAGATCATCCAGCAATATCAATGGCATCTGGCGGAGGGAGTGGGATTCGAACCCACGGTGGGCTTGCACCCACGCCGGTTTTCAAGACCGGTGCCTTAAACCGCTCGGCCATCCCTCCATCGTGTTCAACCACTTGGATGCTCGTCCTGATCTCCAACTCGTACCGGTAGACGCTGCTTGCGCCTAGAGATCGTCCGCGCCTCAATGCTCTAGTGCGCCTAGCGAAGTCCTGTCAACCGGCCGCGGCCCGTTCGTGCCAGCGTCAGGGCATCGACGCTTGACGGCGAGACTGAAGCAAGGCGAACAGCGAGCGCCGAGGGTCGAAAAGCGGGTGATTTTTCACAGCGATCGCCGCGACGGTTTGTGCCACAATCTCGCCCGGTTCCGACCACAATCGGTTAATACGGTGATAAACAATTCCTGTGCACAAGGGATTGCGAATCAAGGTGGCGCAGGCATTTGTCGAGTGGGTTTTGGCCCTGCCGACGGTCAAGTTGCGGTGCCTTTGTTGAGAGGGGACAATCGAAAAATGCAAAGCACGGCGCGCCCGCGTCTTCGTCGCGCTTCCGCTTTCGCGTTGTTTGCCTTGTCGGCTGCCTTGCTGGCGGCTTGCGCCGCGCCGCCACAGCCGAAGGCGATGGTCAACAAGAAACCCCGCTCCAAGGAATATTTTTCCGAATCCGAATACGGCGTGAAGGCCAGCCCGCGCGTCACCTTCAAAATGTCGGGCCTGCAGCGTGGCGGCGGACGCGACCAGCTCGGCAAGCCCTATCAGGTGCGCGGCAAGTGGTATTATCCGAAGGAAGACAAGCGCTATGCCAAGATGGGTCTCGCCTCCTGGTATGGCGAAGCCTTCCACGGCAGGCTGACCGCCAACGGCGAAGTCTACGACATGACACATTTGACCGGCGCGCATCCGACAATGCCGCTGCCGAGCTATGCGCGCGTCACCAATCTGAAGACCGGCAGCTCGGTCATCGTGCGCGTCAACGATCGCGGCCCTTACCATGACGGGCGCATCATCGATGTGTCGAAGCGCGCCGCCGAAATGCTCGACTATGCCAATATCGGCACGGCCAAGGTGAAGGTCGAATATGTCGGCCGGGCGCCGCTTGACGGCAATGACGACCGGTACCTGATGGCCTCTTACCATCCCGGCAACAGGGCGCCGGATCCGTCGGACGGCCTGCCCACCGGTGTCATGATCGCCATGAACGGACCGTCGCCGAGCACGGCGTTGGCCGCTGCCGCTCCCTTTCCCGGTCAGTTGACGAATTCCGCATCAGCACAGCCTGTCGCGGCGGCGCAGACGCCGGCCGCTGGCAGTGTGACGCTGCCCGATTTCGGGCCGATCGTGCCGGAACGCCCGCAGATCGGTCTGCCGCCGCAATCGCCATTCAACGTAGCGACGCTGTCTTACGCGAACGAACGCGTGCAGCGCGCCTCCAATGTCTTTGCCGCGCTGGATGATGCCGGCATGTCGCCCGCCGAAATCCTTCAATCGTGGAAGCGGCAAGTTCCTTCGGCCGCTTCGCCCACGGACTATATCGCGGCGGGCTCGTTCGAGGATGCCGCCGAGGCGCAGCGTGTGGCAGCCCAGCTTTCCGGCTTCGGCAAGACCGAAATCCAGCGCTCCGAATTCGAGGGCAAGGACTGGTATTCGGTCAATCTCTATCCGGACGGCCATGGCAGCCTGGATGAGATGCTGCAGGCGGCATGGTCGCATGGCGCACCGGACGCGCTCGTGGTTCGGAACTGACCGGCAAAACCTGAAGTTTTGCCCAGTTGTCCATCGCGCGGTTGATCGGCCAGGACAAAGCCTGATAGAGCTTGCCCAGAAATACCGGCTGACAGGTCGAACTTCTCATGAAATTTCGCTTCGCCGCGCCTCTCGCCGGGCTTCTGGGTTTTGGCCTCCTGCTGCTTTCGCTGGCTCCGGCCGCGGCGCAGCTTTTCGAGATCAAGGCCGCGCAGGCATTCATGATCGATGCCGAAACCGGAACGGTGTTGTTTTCCAAGGATGCCGACAGGCCGATTCAGCCGGCCTCGCTGGCCAAGCTGATGACGATGGAGGTGGTGTTCAACGCCATCAAATCCGGGCGCGTGACGCTCGACGATACGTTCGTGGTGAGTGAGAACGCATGGCGCACGGGCGGGGCGCCATCCGGAACGTCGACAATGTTCGCCAAGCTGAAGTCAACGATCCGGCTTGAAGACCTGATCCAGGGCGTGACGGTTCAGGCGGCCAATGACGGCTGCATCATCATCGCCGAAGGTTTTGCAGGATCGGAGGCGAATTTCGCGACTGAGATGACCGAGCGCGCAAGGCAGATTGGCCTCGAGAAATCGACATTCGTCAATTCAACCGGTCTGCCGGCCGACGGCCAGCAGACGACGGTTCGAGAGCTTGCGCTTCTGGCCCTGCATATCTGGCGCTCGTATCCGGACCTCTATCGCTATTACGGCCAGAAGGATTTCACCTGGAACAAGATCACCCAGAGAAACCGCAACCCGCTGCTGGCGATGGATATCGGTGCCGACGGCCTGGCGATCGGCAGGAGCGAGGCATCCGGGTTTGGCGTCGTCGGGTCGATCAGCCACAGTGGCAGGCGGGTCATTGCGGCGATGAGCGGCCTGGCAAGCGACCGCGAGCGCGCCGACGAAGCGCGAAAGCTGCTCGACTGGGGCCTTCGTTCCTTCCAGAAGACCGAGATTTTCGCCAAGGACGAGGTGGTCGGCGAGGCGCAGGTTTTCGGCGGTGCGAAATCCGGTGTGGCGCTGAAGGCAAAAGCGCCCGTGGTCATCTTCCTGCCCATCGCCAACCGCGACAAGCTGACCGCCAAGATCGTCTATGACGGGCCGGTTGCAGCCCCCGTGGAGGAGGGACAACCAGTGGGTGCGCTGCGGGTCTGGATCGGTGATACGCTGAGCCAGGAGACGCCGCTTTTCGCTGCCGAATCGGTTGGCGTCGGCTCGCTGCCGCAACGCGCGCTCGATGCCGCCAAGGAACTGGCCGTCGGCTGGCTGCGTTAATGCATGTCGCCCAAAGTGCGCGGCGGTTTTGGGTAACGACATGCGTGAAAAGGGTCTAGAGCGCGTAGGATATCTTCAGACGCGACGCGCTGTGGCACCACGGCGTGGACCTTTTCTCAAGTCAGGACTATTACGGTCCCGCAGCATGGATAAGGGCTTTGGCATACGGATTTTTCATCACCTTCGAAGGGGGAGAAGGGGCAGGCAAGTCGACGCAGATCGAACGGCTGGCCAGTAAGATGCGTGCCAAGAAATACGATGTCCTTGTCACGCGTGAGCCGGGCGGCTCGCCGGGCGCGGAGGCGGTGAGGCATGTGCTGCTTTCAGGCGCTGCCGAGCCATTCGGCCCCAGGATGGAGGCGCTGCTTTTCGCCGCTGCGCGTTCCGACCATGTCGAGCAGGTCATCCGGCCGGCGGTCGAACGCGGCTCGATCGTGCTTTGTGATCGCTTCATGGACTCCTCGCGGGTCTACCAGGGCGTCACCGGCGGCCTCGACCCGGTGTTCATGGGCGCGCTGGAAAAGGTCGCCATCAACGGCATGGTGCCCGACATGACGCTGATCTTCGATATCGACCCGGCCGAAGGACTGCGGCGCGCCACGGCACGGCGGGGCACTGATGCCGGCGCCGACCGCTTCGAAAAGGAAACGCTTGATATCCATCAGCGCCGCCGCGAAGCTTTTCTGGCGATCGCCGCGGCGGAGCCCGAGCGCTGCATTGTCGTTGACGCCTCCGCCGACCCCGACACCGTGGAGAATGTCGTCACCGCTGCCGTGTTCGCGGCGCTGGAGACAATGACGCCGGCGCACAGGAAGCAGGCGCCGGGATGATTTTCGAACGGATCGCGCCAGAACAGCACGACACGCTCGACGGCGTACCGGAGCCGTCCGAGACCCCGCGTCTGGTCGGGCATGGCCAAGCGGCGAACATGCTGGCGTCAGCCTATCGTTCCGGGAAGCTGCCGCATGCACTGATCTTTGTCGGGCCGGTTGGCATCGGCAAGGCGACGCTCGCCTTCCATCTGGCGCATCATCTGCTGAAGCATCCCGCATTCGAACAGGCGCCGGCCGTTCTCGCCGTTCCTGATCCGGCGTCATCGCTGTTTCGCCAGATCGCCACCGGCGCACATCCTTCGGTGCTGCATCTGACCCGCCCGCCGAACGACAAGACGAAGAGCTTCAAGACGGTCGTGACCGTTGACGAGATCCGCAAGGTCAGCCGCTTCCTGTCGCTGACCTCGCATGACGGCAGCTACCGGGTGGTGATCGTCGATCCGGCCGATGACATGAATACCAATGCGGCCAACGCCTTGTTGAAGAATCTTGAAGAACCACCGGCACGCACACTGTTCATCCTCATCGTCCATGCGCCGGGCAGCCTGCTGCCGACGATCCGCTCGCGCTGCCAGATGGTGCGGCTGACGCCGCTCGATTCCGAGAGCCTGATGACGGTTCTGGAGAGCGTCGAACCACCGCCACCGGACGATCCCGCGGCGCGCGCAGCACTGGCCAAGCGGGCAGCGGGCAGCGCGCGCACCGCAATCCTGTTGACCCAGTATGGCGGGCTGGAAATCGCCGAGAC
This sequence comes from Mesorhizobium sp. M1312, assembly GCF_040318115.1. Classification (NCBI taxonomy): domain Bacteria; kingdom Pseudomonadati; phylum Pseudomonadota; class Alphaproteobacteria; order Hyphomicrobiales; family Phyllobacteriaceae; genus Mesorhizobium; species Mesorhizobium sp. M1312. The sequence continues at coordinate 175,657 of NZ_JAMYLQ010000004.1, forward strand.
GCTCGACGCCCTGGCGACGGCGGGAAAGAGCGATGTTGCCGGCGCCTATCGCCTCGCGGAGGCCGTCGCCGGGCGCGACCAGGCGATCCAGTTCGATATCTTCAATCGCCGTGCGCTCGACCTGCTCTCGACCGGTGCAAGCCAGGCCGCGCTGGCGGGCGATCTGGCGCGGGCCAAAACGCTGTCGGATACTTGGCACGAGGCTTTGAACGCTATATCTGAAACCGACACCTACAATCTCGACAAGAAGCAGCATGCCTTGACCATGATCGACCGCCTGAATTCTGCAATGCGAATGTGACGGCCCATCGGGATGGCAATCGCCGTTTCGATGCGATATCTCACCGACATCTTTCATTCAGACATTCATGACGGCTCATCCATGGCACGCGAAAAATACTACCTCACGACGCCGATTTTCTATCCGAACGGCAAGCCGCATATCGGTCATGCCTACAATGTCATCGCCAGCGACACGCTGGCCCGCTTCCAGCGGCTCGATGGCAAGGACGTCTTCTTCGTCTCGGGAACCGACGAGCACGGCTTGAAGATGCAGCAGACGGCGGACGCCGAAGGCCTGACGCCGAAAGCGCTTGCCGATCGCAATTCGGCGATCTTCCGCTCGATGCTCGAAGCGACCGGCTGCTCTAACGACGTCTTCATCCGCACCACCGAGGAGCGCCACTACAAGGCCTGCCAGGCAATCTGGACGCGCATGGCGGAAAATGGCGACATTTACCTCGACCGCTATAGCGGCTGGTATTCGGTGCGGCAGGAAGCCTATTTCGACGAGGCCGAAACCAAGGTCGGCGACGACGGCGTACGCCGCGAACCGCTCGGCTCGCCCGTCGAATGGACCGAGGAAGAGAGCTATTTCTTCCGCCTTTCCGCCTATCAGGACAGGTTGCTCGCGCTCTACGAGAACAGTCCCGAATTTGTCGGACCGGCGGAGCGGCGCAACGAAATCATCAGCTTCGTCAAATCCGGGCTGAAGGATCTGTCGATCTCGCGCACCACGTTCAAATGGGGCGTGCCGGTGCCGGGCGACGACAAGCATGTGATGTACGTCTGGGTCGATGCGCTGACCAACTACATCACGGCTGCCGGTTATCCGGATGCGGCCGATGACAGATGGTCCTTCTGGCCGGCGAACGTCCACGTCATCGGCAAGGACATCGTCCGCTTCCATGCCGTCTACTGGCCGGCCTTCCTGCTGTCGGCAGGGATCGAACTGCCGAAGCGCGTATTCGCGCATGGCTTTCTATTCAACCGCGGCGAGAAGATGTCGAAGTCGGTCGGCAATGTCGTCGATCCGTTTGCGATGATCGAGCATTACGGTCTAGATCAGGTACGCTATTTCTTCATGCGCGAAGTGCCGTTCGGCCAGGACGGCAGCTACAGTCACGATGCCATCGTCAACCGCACCAATGCCGACCTCGCCAACGGCCTTGGCAATTTGGCGCAACGCTCTCTGTCGATGATCGCCAAGAACTGCGGCGGCATAGTGCCGAAACGCAGCGATCTGGCGGAGGCCGACAGGGCGATCCTCGACCAGGCGGTGGAGGCGCTTGCTACTGCACGCAAGGTGATGGCGGAGCAGGGCATCCACCTAGCGCTGGCGGCGATCTTCGGCGTTGTGGCGGAGGCCGATCGCTACTTCGCCTCGCAGGAACCCTGGGCGCTCGGAAAGACCGATCCGGCGCGCATGGAAACGGTGCTGTGGACGACCGCGGAAGTCGTCCGACGCGTGGCGCTGCTGTGCCAGCCCTTCATTCCGGGATCGGCCGCTAAGCTGCTCGACCTGCTGGCCGTACCGGCGGACGGCCGCGATTTCACGCATGTCCACGCGGACTATGCGCTGGTATCAGGGGTTGCTTTGCCCGCGCCAGAGGGCGTGTTTCCACGCTACGTCGAGCAGTCGGACGCGAACATCTGATGTTGGTCGACAGTCACTGCCATCTCGACTTTCCGGATTTCGCAGAGGAGCGGGCGGCCGTCGTCGCCCGCGCCTTGGCCGCTGGAATCGGTCGCATGGTGACGATCTCGACGCGTGTGAAGCGGTTCCAACAAGTTCTTGAGATCGCTGAATCTTTCGACGAAGTCTATTGCTCGGTCGGTACCCATCCGCACAATGCCGCCGAGGAGCTGGACGTGACTGTCGAGGAGCTTGTCCGGCTGTCCGCTCATCGCAAAGTGGTGGCGATCGGCGAGGCCGGGCTCGACTATTTCTACGATCATGCGCCGCGCGATGCGCAGGCGCAGGGCTTTCGCATCCATATCGCCGCCGCGCGTCAAACGGGCCTGCCGCTGGTCATCCATGCGCGCGATGCCGACAGCGACATGGCTGATATCCTCGAGGACGAAACAGGGAAGGGCGCCTTCCCCTTCATCCTGCACTGTTTTTCGTCCGGGCGTAGACTAGCCGAAGTCGGCGTGGCGCTCGGCGGGTACGTTTCCTTTTCCGGCATCCTGACCTTCAAGAATTCGGCCGAGCTGCGCGCCATCGCTGCCGACGTGCCACACGACCGACTGCTGGTCGAAACCGACGCGCCATATCTTACGCCGATACCCTTTCGCGGCAAGCGCAACGAGCCTGCCTATGTCGCGCATACGGCCAAGGTGCTGGCCGAAACGATCGGCGTCAGCGAGGCCGAAATCGCCGCTATCACCACCGACAATTTCTTCCGGCTGTTCAGCAAGATGCCGCGCCCAAACCCGCTGAGCTCCTGACGCATGAGCGACCGGCTGCGCCTCACCATTCTCGGCTGCGGCTCATCGCCGGGCACGCCGCGCATCACTGGGGACTGGGGCAATTGCGACCCAGCCAATCCGAGGAACCGGCGCATGCGCACCGCAGCGCTCGTCGAGCGGATCGCGGCGAACGGTGACAGAACCACAGTCGTCATCGACACCGGGCCGGATTTCCGCGAGCAGATGCTGCTGGCATCGGTCAGGCGTATCGATGCGGTCGTCTATACGCATCCGCATGCCGACCATATCCACGGCATCGACGATTTGCGTGGCTTTGTGCTCGAGCAGCGTCATCTGATCGATATCCACGCCGACCAGCCCACCATGCTGCGGTTAAGGGAAGCTTTCGGCTACTGTTTCGAAACACCGCTGGGCAGTTCCTATCCGCCCATCGTCGAGCCGCATATCATCGACCACGCCAGACCGGTCGTAATCGAAGGCGAGGGGGGTGCCCTCACCCTCGAGCCGCTGCCGCAGATCCACGGCGACATCATATCGCTTGGTTTTCGCATAGGCGGGCTCGCCTATTGCCCCGATGTCAGTGATTTCCCGGACGCCACCGCCGAACGGCTGCGGGATTTGGACGTGCTGGTCATCGACGCGCTGCAATACAGGACGCATCCGAGCCATCTGTCGCTCGGCCAGGCACTCGGCTGGATCGAAAAACTGGCGCCGAAAAAGGCCGTTCTGACGCACATGCATGTGCCGCTCGACTATGCCACGGTGATAGCCGAGACGCCGGCCGATGTCGAGCCGGCCTATGATGGCATGATGATAGAAATCCCTTTTGAACCATCATGATAGGTTCGGTTCTTCATGGCTGGCAGCATTGATCGTGTGACCAAGGCAGCGGCCGATGCCGGCCTCGACATCGTTTTGGTGTTCCAGGGGGAAACCAGCGGAAAGCTGTTTCTCTCCTGGTTTCCGGCTCCAATCAGCTGGATCTAGCCAAGGCTGCCGCACTGACCGGCGAGCCGCTGGAGCGCGCCGACCCCGCGGCAGATCCGCGACGAGACCGGCTTTGCCATCGGCGGCGTGGCGCCGATCGGTCATCTGATTGCGATCCCGGCGTTCGCCGACGAAACGCTGCTCAGTTTCGATCGCGTATGGGCAGCGGCCGGCGCCCACGACGCCGTGTTTGCCGCCGAGCCAAACGCAATAGTCAAGGCAGCGCAGGCTGTCGTAGCGGCGCTGAGCGCCTGAATCGAACGGGCCAGGCCTTATTCGGCAGCGATGGCGGCGGGCGCGGACGGCAGCATGATGTCGGATGCAGCCGGCGCGAACAACATCTTTACGAAGCTGCGGAAGGCGAGGATCTGGCGTTCGAGGACACGGGGATCGCCGAGCCCCCGCGACATGATGATACCGCCGTCGACCACACAGGAGAACATGATGGCCACGTCGTCGAGGTCCATGCCTTTGCGAACAGGATAAACGGCCGCGATCTCGTTCAGCGCATCGCGAAACCGCCCGTTCCAAGAGCGGACGGCGTCGGCGGCGATGTCGCGAACGGTGCGGTCGAAGAGGCGCTCCTGATAGGTGAACGTCGCGATCAGACAGCCGGGGTGGCCGTTCGGCAGGTCACCCATCAGCTCGGCAAGCAGCTTGAGCGTGATCAGGAACGACTGCAACGGATCATCGGACAATTGCCGGCCGCGGTGAAACACATCATCGAAGATGCGGTCGTTCTCCTCGACGTAGCGCAGCATCAAGGCGCGGGCGAGTTCGTTCTTGTCCTTGAAATGATAGAAGAAGCCGCTCTTGGTGATGCCGGCTTCGGCGATCACCTCCTCGATGGAAGTCGCGCCGAACCCCTTGGCGAGCACCGAGGCCTCGGCGATCTCCAGAATGCGTTCGCGCGTTTCCGCACCCTTGCGCATGACCGAATGCCCTCAAATTTACTGTACCGGCGGTATGGTTTTCACACACGCCAACGTCGGCACCGATAGCAATACGAGCGGCCCAGCGCGGCTATCCCTCTGTAACTGCTGCGGGTTCCGCTTCGGTGGAGTACCGGACCACAAGCCTTCTACCGCACCGGCGGCACGTGCTGCTAAAACTTGGCTATTCCGAACCGGCCGCCACCAGGGCGACACGGTGTCATCTTACCACTGGAGACACACATGGCCAAGTACCGCCAGAATCTGCCGCAACTCGCCAACAGAACATTCCTGAGCGATGGCGGCATGGAAACGACTCTCATCTTTCACGAAGGCCTCGACCTTCCGCACTTTGCTTCGTTCACGCTGATGGCAACGCCTGAAGGCCGGCAGAAGCTGAGGGAATATTACGTCCGTTATCTGACCATTGCGCGCAGAAGCGGGACCGGCTTCATCCTCGACACGCCGACGTGGCGAGCAAACCCAGATTGGGGAACCTTGCTCGGCTACGGGCCGGAAGCGCTACGCGCCGTCAACGAGGCCTCGATCGAGCTTCTTCTCGACCTGCGCAAGGAGTTCGAGACCGCCGAAACGCCCTGCGTCATCAGCGGCGCGATCGGACCGCGCGGCGACGGCTACAAAGCCGGCAAGATGGACGCCAACGAGGCAGAAGCCTATCACGCGGCGCAGATCGAGAGTTTCGCGCGGACCGAAGCCGATATGGTGGCGGCCTATACGCTCACCAATTTCAAAGAGGCAATCGGCGTGGCGCGGGCGGCCAAAGCGCATGCCATGCCCTGCATGATCTCGTTCACCGTGGAGACGGACGGAAAGCTGGTGACCGGCATGGCCCTCGGCGAGGCGATCGACAGGGTCGACGACGCGACAGACGGTGCGCCGGCTTACTATATGATCAACTGCGCCCATCCGACGCATTTTATCCAGGCGCTGAAAAAGGGCGAGCGCTGGCTAGACCGCGTCTATGGAGTGAAGGCGAATGCTTCGGCCAAAAGCCATGCCGAACTGGACGAATCGGAAACGCTCGACGCGGGCGATCCGGACGATCTCGGGCGGCGCTACAGCAGGCTGACAGCTTCGTTTCCGACGATGCGCATCCTGGGCGGCTGCTGCGGCACCGACCACCGGCACATCGCGGCGATCTGTGAGGCCTGCGTGCCGCAGGCGGCGTAGGACCTGTGTGCGTCCCAGGAGACGAAACGCTACCGACCGCAGTTCCGCTGGTTCCAAGGGAAACAAGGAACTGCGGTTGGGCCGAAAAGCAACGCAATAAAAATGCATCTCAGTTCCATAATCTATCTTATGCGACTTTCAGATGGGGTGGAAATCTCCGCGTGAACCGACGAAAGCCTCTCTGATTTTTGCGTCGATTGGCTTAGCGTAGGATTTCGCCCCTACCGCAAGCGACCCGATCCTGCACCCCTCAATACCGAAATTTCAGCTGAACCATCATCAAGCCCATCCAGAGATGACCCCTTCGCCTCCTTTCCTCGGCTTTCCCGATCGCCTCGCCAATGGCCACATGCCCCGTGCGGTGATCTTCGGAGCCGGTCACGGCAGCACCTATCCCGGCAAGGACAGCAGCGGCTATGCCTTGGCAGCCGATGCCATCCGCGCTGCGAGCCAGGTCGATGCCGAGCTCGTCGAGCACTGGGATTTCGATCTCGGCGGCCCGCTGTTCGACGGCAAGCCGATCTGCTGCATCGACGACGGCGACATCCCGACCGCCATGCATGACAATCCCGGCAACCGAGCCCGGATTGAGGCGAAGACGCGCGAGATCCTGGCATTGCCGGCCGTACCGATCCTGCTCGGCGGCGACGATTCTGTGCCCATTCCCTTCCTCGCCGGCTTTGCGGATCACGGGCCGGTCTGGATTCTGCAGATCGACGCTCACATCGACTGGCGCGACGAGTTGCACGGCGAACGCTACGGCTATTCCAACCCGATGCGCCGGGCGAGCGAGATGCCGCATGTCGCCGGCATCGTGCAGGTCGGCACCCGTGGCGTCGGCAGCGCACGCCTCAGCGAAATCGAAGCGGCGCGGCACTATGGCAGCCGCTTCGTGACCGCTCGCGAAGTTCACGCCCACGGTGTCGAAGCCGCTCTCCGGCATATTCCGGAAGGAGCGCGGGTCGTCGTCACCCTCGACTGCGACGGCCTCGATCCCGGCATCATGCCGGGTGTGGCGGCGCGTACGCCCGGCGGCCTCACCTACACGCAGGTGATTGATCTGATCGCGGGCCTCGGCAAGCGGGCCAGGATCGCCGGATTCGACCTTGTCGAGCTCTATCCTCCGGCCGATATTGACGTCTTGTCGGCCCTGACCGCCGCGCGCCTTCTCGTCAATGTGATCGGCACCATCGTTCGGCAGGGTTGAAACATCGCCCCGACCGTCTGCGCAACCCAATCCAGCTGACGCGGGTCGGGCGCTTCTGTCGGCGCAAGGAAGGCTCGCCACCGCAATCCTGGCCAGCTTACCGGATAGGCCGGGCGGCCTATACCCCGTCAGACCGCCCTCCGCGCTCGTGTCAAAATTCAATATCGCCAAAGTCGGCGCCGCCATCGGAGCCGGCGTCGCCTGCCTGGTCGGCATCGGCTTCGTCTGGCTGTGATGCCGCCGGCTCGGTTGCCTGCGCTTCGCTTCCGCCAAACATGCCGGCGATGGCGTTGCCGAGAAGCACGCCCCCGGCCACGCCCATCGCAGTCTGCGCGGCTCCGGCGAGGAAACCGCCGCCTGCCCTCTGCCGATCATTGCCCGAAAGCGGTTCCTGCGGCGCAGCGGCAGTGCTACGCCCGACCCGCGGGACCGAACCCGAGCGCCTGGCGCCGCTGCCGCCAAAGAGGCCGCCAAGCAATCCGCCGCCGGTAGACTGCTGTGCCTGTTGTTCCAGTTCTTCGATGCGGGACTGCGCCGCGTTCAGAGCCTGCTCCTGCACAACGATCGTCTGCGCCATGTAGTATGGCGCGCCGGGCTGCCGGGCAATCTGATCGTTGATGAAGCGTTCCGCTTCGGCATCGCGCGGCGGCGCCTGCCGCTCGACATTCTCAAGTTTCTCGAAAAGAGTCCCGATCGCCTGCTGGTCGTTCCTGTCCATGGGAAGCAACTCCGGTTATCCAGGCGCGCCGCGTCCAAGATTTTTCGCGACGCGCTTTAAGTCTCTGTTTTATGCATGCCGCTGCTCCAAACCGCTGCCGCGACATGCATTGATTTGACCGGTTATTCGCGCTCGCCGGTGAAGTTCAGCAGCAGCTGAAAGATGTTGATGAAGTTCAGATAGAGCGAGAATGCACCGAAGACGGCGAGCTTCTGCTGCGATTCCGCGCCGAAGTTTTCCGCAAACTGCTCCTTGATCGTCTGCGTATCCCAGGCGGTGAGACCGATAAAGACGGCGATGCCGATCACCGAGATGGCGAACTGGAGCGCAGTCGAGCCGAGGAAGATGTTGACGATGCTGGCAATCACTACGCCGATCAGGCCCATGATCAGGAAGGACGAGAACTGGGTCAGGTCGCGTTTGGTCGTGTAGCCGTAAAGGCTGGTCGCGCCGAACATCGTGGCGGCGATGAAGAAGGTGCGCGCGATGCTGGTCCCGGTGAAGACCAGGAACACGGACGCCAGAGACAGGCCCATGACCGCACAGAATGCCCAGAACATCGCCTGAGCGCCGGCCGCCGACATCGTCTGTATCCGGAACGAGAACAGCAGCACGAAGGCGAGCGGTGCCAGCATCACCACCCACTTCAACGGGCTGGAAAAGATCGGCACGTAGAGGGCTGGCGTGGAAGCCACCACGAAGGCGATCACGCCGGTAACGACGAGGCCAACGCCCATGTAGTTGTAGACGCGCAGCATGTGCTGGCGCAGGCCTTCGTCATAGACGGCGCCGGTTTGGGCTCCGACGCCGGTGCGGTATCCTAGATTGGGGGTGTTCATGCCGGTTCTCCTTTGTGAGCGTCAGTAAAGCGTGTTGGCGAGCGTTTCTGCGGTGCGATCGAGATCGCGGACACCGCTTCGGGCGACGACTGCGTAAGCAACTTCGCCGATCTGGAAATAGGCCGAGGAAATTTCGCCAGAGGGGGCGACGGTCGGCTGGACCACGTCGAATGTTCCGGGCCTGATCGCGAACAGTGAGACCAGCCCCAGGTCCCTTGTTTCGACAGCCATCTCGACGCTCGGGCCGAACTGCGACGGATAGATCTGCACGTCACGGACCTTCCAGCCCTTGGGCAGCGACGGCATGACGATCGCCGTGGCGGCGCGGATTTCGTCCGCATCGTAATTCGGCGCTTCGGGCTGGGATGACATGGCCTCGCGCATGATCGTCGTCCTGTGGGCCCGGATCGCCTCCTCCAGATAGACAGGCGGCTGGGTCGAGGCGACGACTTTCGTCACCGATATCGGCCCGACGATCCCGTTCGCCAACCAGCCCGCGGCCACCAAGACTGCGACCGCCGCAGCCCGCTGCAACGTGCGTAAGGCGCGACCCCGGGCCAACCCCCGCTCCAGCCGCCGTGCCGCATCGGCCGTTGCCGGCCGCGCCATGCCCCTGGATCCAGCAAGCGCTACGCGCAGTTCGTCGCGCGTCCTGAGGTCGGACATCACGCGAGCGGCCGCCTCCGGACGGGCGGAAAGAAACGCCTCGACCTCGATGCGGCGGGCAACGTCCAGCTGGTCGTCGACATAGGCGTCAAGGTCGGCATCGGTCACCGGGTCGCGCAGTTCGCTCATCACAGACATCACGGGCCTCCCACGATCTTGAGGTGGCTTTTCGCACGTGCCGGCAATTTGTCCTCCATTTCGCGGAGCGTCGCGCGCGCCCTGCCGATGCGCGACATCAGCGTTCCCAGCGGCACGCCGCTGGCCTCGGCCGCCTGGCTGTAGGTAAGTCCCTCGATGGCGACGAGATGCAGCGCCGAACGCTGCTCATCCGGCAATTTGAAAAAAGCTTCGCGCACCTGTGCCAGCCGGACGGAATGCTCCTGGGGAGCCTGCACGCTGGCGTCGACAAGATATCCGGCCTGCTCGACGCGCGCCGCTTCGGACTTGCGGGACCGCAAACCGTCAATGAAAGCATTGTGGACGATCGACAGCAGCCATGCGCGCAGGTTCCCGCCGGAGCGGAATGTGCCGCGCCGCTCATAGGCACGCACCAGCGCGTCATGCACCAGATCCTCCGCTTCGGCGCTGTCGCGCGTCAGCGAACGCGCGTAGCGCCGCAGGGAACCAAGCTGGCCTATGATATCGAAGCGTGGCATCGACCCTCTCATGTCCTGTTTACGGAGCACGGCAGGTTTTTAATCCCGCTCTTTGAGTTTTTTACGATCCGGGAAGGTCTGGCATCACCGGTACAATGCCACCATCGCGCGTACGGCTTCTTTGTCCGCAAACGAGCAGCCCTCCTCTCAGCCGCCACAATTCGCCGCGCGGTTTTTAGCACCCCGGGGATTTCGATGTTTATAGCTGAATTAATTTGTGACACGGAAAATCGCGAAGGTGTCATCTTTTTCGGGGCACCTACGAGTTATAGGCAGGAAACATTCACCGCCGAATCCTCCCTTCGCCGACGGCCCCTATGGGCCCCGCTTTGTTCAACGAATTATCGACCGACATGACAAACAATGTGCCAACCCAGCGGGATACCCGCATCGATGTCTTCCGCGCGCTAGCGCTACTGACGATCTTCGTCAACCATGTCCCGGGGACGATCTTCGAGTATTTCACGCACAAGAATTTCGGCTTTTCCGATTCGGCCGAAGCCTTCGTGCTGATTTCGGGGATTGCCGTTGGGCTCGCCTACGGACTGAAGTTTCAGCCGGGGAACCGTTTGCTCATCACCCTGAAAGCCTGGCGGCGTGCCGGTGTCCTATATGTCACCCACGTCATGACCACTGTCGCGACGCTGGCGATCTTCTCGGCGGCTGCATTGCATTTCTCGCGGCCCGATCTTTTGAAGCTGATCAACATCCAGATGATCATCGAGGACACGCCGGAAGCGCTGCTCGGCATCGCCGCGCTCGGGCATCAGATCGGCTACAACAACATTCTTTCCATGTATGCCGTCGTACTTCTGATGATGCCGCTTTTCCTGTGGATCGGCACGTTCAGCCTGCGCCTGATGCTCGCTGCGTCCGCTCTCCTCTGGCTCATCGTCGGCATTTTCCAGATCGCGCCTTCGAATTTTCCCGGCGACGGCTTCTGGTTCCTGAACCCGCTCTCTTGGCAGTTTCTTTTCGTCATCGGGATCGCCGGCATGCTGCATGTCAAGCGCGGCGGCGAAATCCGCTTCAACTGGATGATGGCGAGCGCGGCCGTCGGATATCTGATCGGCGCGCTGATTTGGGTGCGGCTGCCGCTGTGGGGCATCGAGACGGCCTCCGGCCTGCCTACCGTGCTGACCGGCTTCGACAAGACATTCCTATCGCTGTCACGCCTCATGCACATTCTGGCGATCGCCTATCTGATCGTGGCGATCCCGGCGCTTTCCAACCTGGCGAAGACGAGGCCCGGACACCCGCTCGCGGTTCTCGGCAAGCATTCGCTGCCGGTCTTCATCGCCGGAACGATCCTCGCCATGATCGCGCAGGTCATGAAGGTCGTCAGCCCGGGCGGGCTCCTTTACGACGCAGTCCTGATCTCGACAGGCATCGCGCTGCAGTTCGGCTTCGCCTATTACCTCGAATGGCTGCAGCGGATCGGTTGCGGCGGCAAGAAGCAGCAACCTGTCGCCGCCTTGCCGTCTGCTGCCCTCAAGCTGGCGTCATAGAACGGCGTCGACGAGCCGTGCCGTCAAGGCTTTCGCCGCGTGCGAGCCTTTCCTCAAGGCATGCTATGAATTTCTGCGTTCTGTCTCCTGGTTTGGCGGTTTTCAGCCTAGTGCAAATGAAACCGCTGGCGCAGCACGGCTGATTTGCGTATCACTCCGCCGCCACCGGAACCGCGCCGATGTTTGAAGACCTCCAGCCTGCCCCAGCCGACAAGATCCTTGCCTTGATCGGCCTCTATCGCGCCGATCCCCGCCCCGGCAAGGTCGACCTCGGCGTCGGCGTCTACAAGGATCGCGATGGCAAAACGCCGGTGATGCGCGCCGTGCGCGAAGCCGAAAAACGGTTGCTGCATAGCCAGGATACCAAGACCTATCTCGGCCTTGCTGGCGATACCGGCTTCAACACAGCGATGGCGAAGCTGGTCTTTGGCCCTGCGGCCGAGTTTTCGCGCATCCGCGCGGCTCAGGCACCCGGCGGCTCCGGCGCGCTACGGCTGGTGGCCGAACTGCTCAAGAGGACGCGATCCGACGCGACGATCTGGCTGTCGGACCCGACATGGCCGAACCACATGCCGGTGGTGCGCGCCGCCGGCCTGCAGATACGCGAATATCCCTACTTCGATGCCGCCTCAGGTGCTGTTCGCTTCGCGGACATGATGAGTGCGCTGGCGACCGCCAAGAGCGGCGACGTGGTGCTGCTGCATGGTTGCTGCCACAATCCGACAGGCGCCAATCTGGATACCGCGCAGTGGGCTGAAACAGCCAACCTTGTGGTCGAGCGCGGCCTGCTGCCCTTTGTCGACATTGCCTATCAGGGTTTTGGTGAGGGCCTCGACGCCGACGCCGTCGGCTTGCGCCTGCTGGCGGCAAAAGTTCCGGAAATGGTCGTTGCCTCGAGCTGCTCCAAGAATTTCGCGGTCTACCGCGACCGCGTCGGCGCGGCGATGATCCTGGCCAAAGACAGCGCGCAGGCGGATGTGGCAATGAGCCAGATGCTGTCGGCGGCGCGCGCCATGTACTCGATGCCGCCGGACCATGGCGCTGCCGCGGTGCGCATCGTGCTTGAAGACGCCGCGCTGCGCGCCGACTGGGAAGCGGAGCTCGAGGAGATGCGCCTACGTATGCTGCGGCTTCGGGTGCAGTTCGCCGAAGCGCTCCGGCGGCAGTCCAATTCCGATCGCTTCGATTTCGTCGCCAGCCATCGCGGCATGTTTTCCCGGCTTGGCCTGTCCGAAGCGCAGGTCGAGCGGCTGCGCGCCGAGCACGGCGTCTATATGGTCGGCGACAGCCGCATCAACGTCGCCGGCCTGCCGGAGGACGGCATGGACGCGCTCGCCAAGGCGATTGTCTCAGTGCTCGATTGAGCCGACCGTCGCTACGCAACTGTGGAGAATGCGCCCTTGCCGGCTGACAGCGTTTGCCGAGTGATCGGTGCACGATAGCATTCGACAGATGAAACCCTCGAAAGACATTTCCCGGCTGATCGAAATCATGGCGGCGCTGCGGGCGCCGGAAACCGGCTGCCCGTGGGATATCGAGCAGGATTTCTCGACCATCGCGCCCTACACGATCGAGGAAGCCTACGAGGTGGCGGACGCGATCGCGCGCGGCGACCTGGACGATCTGCGCGACGAGCTCGGCGACCTCCTTCTGCAGGTCGTCTACCATGCGCAGATGGCCGAGGAGGCCGGTGAATTCGCCTTTGGCGACGTGGTCCAGGCCATCACCACAAAAATGATCCGCCGCCATCCGCATGTCTTCGGCGACGAGAAGGCGCGCAGCGCCGGCATGGCCAAGGGCATGTGGGAGAAGATCAAGGCCGAGGAAAAAGCGGAAAAGCGAAACGCCCGCCTCACCCGCGGGCACGATCCTGAGGATCATGGCAACGGTTTTCTTGACAGCGTACCGGTCGCCCTGCCCGCTTTGACCCGGGCGCTCAAGCTGCAGGAAAAAGCGGCCCGCGTCGGCTTCGACTGGAGCGAGGCCACGCCGATCCTCGACAAGATCGAGGAAGAGATCGGCGAGTTGCGCCAGGCCCTTGCGAAGGGCGATACGGCTTCGATCAAGGACGAGTTCGGCGACATGCTGTTTGCCGTCGTGAATCTCGGGCGTCATCTCAAGGTTGATTCCGAAGCGGCGCTCAGCGGCACCAACGAGAAATTCCGGTCGCGGTTCCACTATGTCGAGCAAGCGCTGGAAGCGTCCGGAAACACGCTGGAAAAGGCGACGCTCGACGAGATGGAGGCGCTTTGGCAGCAAGCCAAGAGCGCGAAGTAACAGCGATTACCCGTTGTTTTTACGGCGTAATCTGCTTTCTATCTCTTCATGCGCGCTTTGCGTCGCCTTGAGCGCGACGGTCACGCCGCCGTCTTCATTGTCGGTGCGCGAGACGACGTCGCCATTGCGGTAGAGCCAGTCGACGAGCCCGAGCTGGTTAGCCTTGAGCGTGACAGTCAGCGTTTCCAGTTCGCCTGAAACTCTTGTCTCGATGATCGCCTTCAGCACATCGATGCCCTCGCCGGTGGCGGCCGATATGGCAATCGGCGGCGTCTTGTTGCCATCGGCGCCATCGGCAAGAAGCCGAGCCCTGTTGCCTTCGTCGAGCAGGTCGATCTTGTTCCACACTTCGATGACGCGCTTGCTGTCGCCGGCATCGACACCGAGATCGGCAAGGATGCGCTCAACATCCTCGACCTGGGCGGCGGTGTCGGGGTCCGAAATATCGCGCAGATGGAGGACGAGATCGGCCTCGACCACTTCTTCCAGGGTGGCCCGGAAGGCTGCGATCAGATGCGTCGGCAGGTCCGAAATGAAACCGACCGTGTCCGAAAGGATGACAGGCGTGCCGTGCGGCAGTCGCACCCGACGCAGTGTCGGGTCGAGCGTGGCAAACAGCATGTCCTCGGCCAGCACCCCTGCTCCGGTCAGCCTGTTGAACAGCGTCGACTTGCCGGCGTTGGTATAGCCGACGATCGCCACCACCGGGAAAGGCACCTTCTTGCGCTTGGCGCGGTGCAGGTCGCGGGTGCGCCGCACTGTTTCCAGCTCGTGTTTCAGTTTCTTGATCTTATCCTGCAGGGCACGGCGATCCGATTCGATCTGCGTTTCGCCAGGGCCGCCGAGAAACCCGGCGCCGCCGCGCTGGCGCTCGAGGTGGGTCCAGCTTCGCACGAGCCGGCCCTTCTGATAGTTGAGGTGCGCGAGATCGACCTGCAGCGTGCCTTCCTTGGTGCGCGCACGCTCGCCGAAAATCTCCAGGATCAGCCCGGTGCGGTCCAGCACCTTGGCGTTTAATTCCTTTTCCAGGTTACGCTGCTGCACCGGCGTCAGCGGATGGTCGACAATGACCAGTTCGGCATGGCCCTGTTTGACGATCTCGGCGAACTCCGCAACCTTGCCGCTGCCGAGCAAGGTCGCCGGGCGCGGATCGTTGACGGTCACCACCGCGGTATGGATCGGGTCGAGGTCAATGGCTTGGGCAAGGCCAACCGCTTCGTCGTGGCGAGCTTCGGCGGACCGCGTCAGGCGCGGACGATTCGTCTCTTCGTCGCCGCGCGGCTGGCGGGTAAGCACGGGCACAATAACCACGGCCCGAGTCCGGCCTTCGGCTTCCGTCCCCGGCTGATGTGATGGTTTTTCGCGAACGCTGCGGTCCGCGTCTTTCTTACGTGCCAATCAGGCGCCCTGGCTTTCCTCACCATCGAACATCTGAACCGGCTGGCTCGGCATGATCGTGGAAATGGCGTGCTTGTAGACGAGCTGGGAATGGCCGTCTCGACGCAGCAGAACACAGAAATTGTCAAACGAAGTGACCACACCGGTCAGCTTCACGCCGTTGATGAGAAAGATGGTGAGTGGGTTTTTGCTTTTGCGAACTGAATTCAGGAACAGGTCCTGAAGATTTTGCGATCGTTCCGCCATTGTTCTTGTCTTTCGCCGATCCCCTTCGGTTTGCAAGCCAATGCGCCAAATTACCCGGCACGTGTCAAGCACGCAAACACCATCTTGCCGTCAATAACGACAAGCAGAACGAGATATATTGATGTTCATTCCACCTGTGCGGTTATCAGGCTGGACTTTTTTCCGCAACGTCAAAAAAGGCTTGCCGCAAGGAAAGTGTTATCGAGCCCGGATGGCCATTGGCGACGGGTGCACCGTCGATCGCCACGATTGGCATGGCGATCGTGGTCGCGGAGCTGATGAAAACCTCGCGCGCGGCCTTGGCCTCGGCGACCGAAAAGCCGCGCTCCTCGATTTTCAGGCCGAGCTTGGCGGCCACTTCAAACAGCGTGGTGCGGGTGATCCCGCGCAGGATGCCGTGCTCGGCCGGACGCGTGACCAGCACGCCATTCCTGGTGATAATCCAGGCGTTCGACGATCCACCTTCCTTGACGGTGCCGTCGGTATCGACGAACCATGCCTCCTGGGCGCCGGCTTCCTTGGCCTTCTGCTTGGCGAGCACATTTGGCAGCAGACCGACCGATTTGATATCGACCCGGTCCCAACGATTCTCCGGCACGGTGATAACCTTGATTCCGCTTTCGGCCCTCTTCGCGGCAGCAGCGGGGTCGGCTTTCCTGGCGGTCACCACCAGCGACGGCTTCGTGCCCGCCGCCGGGAAAATAAAGTCACGGCTGGCGACGCCACGCGTCACCTGGAGATAGACCAGGCCATCGGTGACATGGTTGCGGCGGACCACCTCGCGCAAAATAATCGGCAACACGCCCGGCGTGACCGGCCAGTCGATCGACAATTCGGTCAGCGAGCGGTTCAGCCGTCCGAGATGTCGAGGCATATCGACGATGAAGCCGCGCGCCACCTCGCAGACCTCGTAGACGCCATCGGCGAACTGATAGCCACGGTCCTCAATATGCACGAAAGCGTCGGCGTGAGCGACATAGCGCCCGTTCACATAGGCAATGCGCGGCATGAGGTCACCCCTGGAGAAGTCAGCGCATGACCCCGAAAATCGGAATCGATTTTCCGGGTCATGCGCAAAAATCAAAAATGCTACAGCGTCCTTTGCCCGTGCCAAAAGACGCGCGGCGCTTTCTTATGCGATTCCACCGGCGCCGTAACCGATAATTGCGTAGGCCACCATTGGATTGGCTATTAGACGCCCAGCGACTTCAGCTTGCGATGAAGCGCCGAGCGCTCCATGCCGATGAACTCGGCCGTCTTCGAGATGTTGCCGCCAAAACGGTTGATCTGGGCGATCAGATAGTCCTTCTCGAACTGTTCGCGCGCTTCACGCAACGGCAGCGCCATGATGTGCTGATCGGACTGGTTGGGCGTGCGCGGCATGACATCGCCGATCTCGGCAGGCAAGAGATCGGCGGTGATCGGTGCATCGATATCATCGCCGCGCGCCAGGATCATCAGTCGCTCGACGTTGTTGCGCAACTGGCGGACGTTGCCTGGCCAGTTGTGCGCCTGCAGTACCGCCAGCGCGTCGTCGCCGATGCGCCGCGGCCGGATGCCGGCCTGGCGGGCGATCTGCTTCATGAAATTGTCGACAAGATAGGGGATGTCCTCCCGCCGCTCGGCCAATCCCGGCACCATGACCGGAACCACCGCCAGCCGATGATAGAGATCCTCCCGGAAACGACCGTCGGCGATCATCGCCTCCAGGTTCTGCGAGGTCGACGAGATGATACGGACATCGACCTTGACCCGTTTGGTCCCCCCTACCCGCTCGAACTGCTGTTCGACCAGCACGCGCAGGATCTTGTTTTGCGTTTCGCGCGGCATGTCGGCCACTTCGTCGATGTAGAGAATGCCGCGATGGGCTTCCTCAAGCGCGCCGACCTTGCGTTCGACACCGTTTGATTCGGTGCCGAACAGCTCGACCTCCATGCGTTCGGGCGTGATGTTGGCAGCGCTCAGCGTGACAAATGGTGCGCTCTTGCGCGCCGACAGCGTGTGGATGGCGCGCGCCGCGAGTTCCTTGCCCGAGCCGGACGGGCCGATGATCATGACGCGGCTGTTGGTCGGCGCGACGCGCTCGATGGTCTGGCGCAGTTGGCTCATCGCCGACGACATGCCGATCAGGTCGAAGGTTTCGCCGCTGCGCAGCTTGAGATCCGAAACCTCGCGTCTTAGTTTCGAGGTTTCAATTGCACGTTCGGCGATGAGGATCAGCCTGTCGGCCTTGAACGGTTTTTCGATGAAGTCATAGGCGCCGCGGCGGATGGCCGAGACCGCCGTCTCGATGTTGCCGTGGCCCGAGATCATCACCACAGGCAGGCTCGGGTGCATTGTCTTGATCTCGTCCAGCAGCGCCAGTCCGTCCAGACGTGAGCCTTGCAGCCAGATATCGAGGAAAATCAGCCTCGGCGCCCGGTCGGCGATTGCCGCCAGGGCGCTGTCGGCATCGAATGCCGTGCGGGTTTCGTGACCTTCGTCGCTCAGGATACCGGCGACAAGTTCGCGGATGTCTTCCTCGTCATCGACGATGAGAATGTCAGACGCCATTACCGACCTTTTCAGTTTCTCTTTCGTGTTCCGTCTTGCCTTCGCCGAGCGACGGCACAGTGGCGGCAAGCGGCAGGATGATGCTGATCATCGCGCCTCGCCCGCCGTGGAAGTCCGCCGGCGCGTCATGCAGTTCGAGCCGGCCGCCATGGTCCTCCACTATCTTCTTGACGATAGCGAGGCCAAGCCCCGTGCCCTTCTCGCGTGTCGTCATGTAAGGCTCGAGCAATCGCTGGCGATTCTCGCGCGGCAAGCCCTTGCCGTTGTCGATGACGTCGATGCGAATCGCACCATTCTGGCGCCCGGCTTGAATCCGAATTATGCCGTGCGAGCGGTCCTTTTGATCAAGTCCGTCAATCGCCTCGGCCGCGTTCTTGATGACATTGCCAAAAGCCTGCGCCATCAGGCGGCTGTCGAAAGTGCCTTTGAGCGGTTCGTTGCCGAACACGCGCTCGAAGGTGATATCGGAGCGGCTCACTTCGACGAGGAATGAGGCTTCGCGCAACGATTCGCGCAAATCGAGGGCCTTCATTTCGGGCTTGGGCATGCGTGCGAAAGCGGAGAACTCGTCGACCATGCGGCCGATGTCCTCCACTTGCCTGATGATCGTGTCGGTACACTGATCGAAAACCTCGCGGTCTTCGGTGATGACCTTGCCGTAGCGGCGCTTGATGCGCTCGGCGGAAAGCTGGATCGGTGTCAGCGGGTTCTTGATCTCGTGGGCGATGCGCCGCGCCACATCCGCCCAGGCCGAGGAACGCTGGGCCTGGACCAGATCGGTGATGTCATCGACCGTCACGACATAGGATTTCTCCTCCGAACCATCGTCGTCGGCCTCGACCGTGATCTGCACGTTGAAGGTGCGCTCCGTGCCGGCGCGATAGAATGTCACCTGCTCGCGGTGGACAGGCTTGCCCGACTTGCGGCCGATCTCGAAGACGCGGCCGACATGCGGCAGCACGGCGGAGAGGTTTTGCCCGAGTGCGGCGGTGGCGGATATGGCCAGCATCGTTTCGGCCGAGCGGTTGACGATGGTGACGATGCCATACGGATCGACGCCGATGACGCCGGCGGTGACACCGGCAAGCACGGCTTCCGAAAAACGCCGCCGCTCGTCGATCAAATCCTTGGCGGACAGAATCTCGTTACGCTGCGATTTCAGTTCCAGCAGCATCTTGTTGAAGGTGTCGCCGAGCGAGGCGACGTCGCCGTCGGAGGGCCGAACCGGCACCGCAACGTCGAGATTGCCGGTCGCGACCTCGTCGGCTGCGCCGATGAGTTGGCGGATCGGCCGCACCAGGCGGTCGGCCACGGCAATGCCGGTCCAGATGGCGGACAGAATGATGATCAGCGTCAGCGACAGGTAGGGAAGTGCGAAGGCCACCTGAGAGGTGCGGCGATTGGCTTCCAGACCGCGATATTCGTCGGTGTTGGATCTGACAATCTGCCGCGCCTTGATCACCTCGGGATCGACGAGCCGGATGGTGTAGAGATAGAGCCCTTCGATCTCGCGCAGCTTAACGATTGCGCCCATGATGTTGCGCGTCTTCGGCTCGATCAGCACCGGCCTGCCGTCGGCGGCACTGCTCATGGCGCCTTCCGGCGGCTCCGGCATGGCAAAATCGGCGTCGGTCTTGGCGCTCATGACGAATGAACCGTCGGGCCTGACCAGTGCGGCATGGGCCAGCGAGCGTCCGACTGCTTCCTTGTTCATGAGATCGAGGAAGCCGGTTCGATCGAGGCCGTAGAGTGTGCGGGAGGCGTCGAGATCGTAAGCCATCGACAGGGTTGTCCCCTGGAGATTGCGCGCGTTCTCCTGCACATAGGCATCGGCGATCGACAGCGACGAATTGACGATTGTCTTGGTGCGGATCTCGAACCAGCGATCAAGACCGATATCGAGCGTGATCGAGGCGATGATCGCCACCATGATGGCGGGAATCGCGGCGACCAGCGCGAACATGGCGACGATCCGCACATGCAGCCGCGACGCCGCCTTGCCGCGCCGGCGCGCCATCAAAATGCGATGCACTTCGCGGCCGACCAGCGCGATCAGGAACAGGATGAACGCCGCATTGAGAGCGATAAGCGCCAGCGTCGTCCTCTCGTCCGGCGTGATCGGCGTAGCGCCGACGAGAATGGCAAAGGAGATCGCTGCCGTAACCAGCGCACCGGCAATTGCCACCACGCCCGGCAGCGCAAGCAGCCGGCGCCCGTCCCGTGTGCCAGGTTCGCTGAAAAGCGTTTCGCTCGGTGTCGGTGCCTGTGAAGCCATGTCGCCGTCTAGAGCCAGTGATTGCGTCGGATGTATGCAACGCATTGTGGCGATTATGCAACAAGTGTGACCTGGACGGAACTGTTTCGGCGATCGATCCCCCGAAAAGACTTCGCTCTGTCGCACCAGCCCGAAAAATCGGAATCGATTTTTTCGAAAAGCACGATGCGCAAGCTCAAAGTGTTAGTGCGAACTTTGCACGTCCGAACGGACGGATGTCGCTTTAAGCCTGCCTGGTCGATTTGTAGACGTTGACGCCGAGTTCGCGAATTTTCTTGCGCAGCGTGTTGCGGTTGAGCCCAAGGAGCTCCGCAGCCTTGATCTGGTTGCCGCGTGTTGCCGTCATCGAGGCCAGGACCAGCGGATATTCGACCTCGGAGAGAATACGCTGATAGAGGCCGGCGGGCGGCAAATCGCCGGCGAACGAAGCAAAATAGCGCTGCAGGAAATGTTCCACTGCCTGGCCGATGGAGAGATCGTCGGGAATGAGGTTGCCGCCACCAGGAACGACCGGCCTCTCGCCGGTCTTCAGTTCCGCCTCGATGACTTCGGCGGAAATCTCATCCTGCGAATAGAGCGCGGCCAGCCTGCGGACAAGATTTTCGAGCTCGCGCACGTTGCCTGGCCACGGATAGCGCTTCATCAGTTCGATGCCGCCTGTGGAAATGCGCTTGGTCTGCAGGCCTTCGCTGGCGCCGAGCTTGAAGAAGTGCCGGACGAGATCCGGAACGTCCTCGGACCGCTCGCGCAGCGCCGGCAGCCTTAGCGGGACGACATTCAGGCGATAGAACAGATCCTCGCGGAAAAGCCCCTGATTGATCAGCGTGCGCAGATCCTTGTTGGTGGCGGCGACGATGCGCACGTCGGTCTTGATCGGCGTACGGCCGCCGACGGTGGTGTATTCGCCCTGCTGCAGGACACGCAACAGGCGCGTTTGCGCTTCCATCGGCATGTCGCCGATCTCGTCGAGGAAGAGCGTGCCGCCTTCGGCCTGCTCGAAACGGCCGGTGGAGCGGTTCTGCGCGCCGGTGAAGGCGCCCTTCTCGTGCCCGAACAGTTCCGATTCGATCAGGTCGCGTGGAATTGCCGCCATGTTGATCGCGACGAACGGGCCGCCGCGGCGGCGGCCGTATTCGTGCAGCGCGCGCGCCACCAGTTCCTTGCCGGTGCCCGATTCGCCTGAAATCATCACCGTCAGGTCGGTCTGCATCATGCGCGCCAGCATCCGGTAGATATCCTGCATGGCGGCCGAGCGGCCGACCAGCGGCATCGTTTCCGGCGGCTCGTCCGCCCGCGCGTCGATCTTCGGCCGTCGGGGCTCGGAAAGCGCCCGGTTGACGATGTTGAGAAGCTCGGTCAGGTCGAACGGTTTCGGCAGATATTCGTAGGCGCCGGTCTCGGAGGCGCGAATCGCGGTCATGAACGTGTTCTGGGCACTCATGACGATGACGGGCAGTTCCGGCCGTGCCTTCTTGATGCGCGGCAGCATGTCGAAAGCGTTCTCGTCCGGCATGACCACGTCGGTGATGACGAGATCGCCCTCCCCCGCCGCCACCCAGCGCCACAGCGTCGAGGCGTTGGACGTCACGCGCACCTCATGGCCGACGCGCGAAAGCGCCTGATTGAGGACCGTGCGGATGGCCGCATCGTCGTCGGCGACGAGAATATTGCCGCGAACCGTCATTTGCGGTCTCCTTCGCCATCGTCGTCTGTGCCGAACGGCGTTTCTTTCCAGGCTGGCATCAGGATGCGGAAGGTGGTTGCGCGCGGCGTTGAATCGCATTCGATGATGCCGCCATGCTCGCCGACGATTTTCGCGACCAGCGCCAGACCAAGCCCCGACCCGTTAGGCTTGGTGGTGATGAAGGGATCAAACAGGATCGGCAGGATATCCTCGGAAACGCCAGAGCCGTTGTCGCGCACGCAGAATTCCAGCGGCAGCGACACGCGGCCCTGCGTTCCCGGAACGGAAACACGGATGCCCGGCCGGAACGCGGTCGACAGAGTGATCTCGCCTTGCGGATCGCCGCCAATGGCCTCGGCCGCATTCTTGACTAGGTTGAGGAACACCTGGATGAGCTGGTCGCGGTTGGCGAAAACCGGAGGCAATGAGGGATCATAATCCTCCAATATCTTGATCCGCTTGGCAAAACCGTTCTTGGCAATCGCCTTCACATGGTCGAGCACGACATGGATGTTGACCGGATAGCGGTCGATGGGCCGCTCGTCGGAAAACACCTCCATGCGATCGACCAGCGAGACGATGCGGTCGGTCTCGTCGGTGATCAGCCGGGTCAGCGCGCGGTCTTCGTCGGAAGCGGACAGTTCGAGCAGTTGGGCAGCACCCCGGATGCCGGATAGCGGGTTCTTGATCTCGTGGGCGAGCATCGCGGCAAGGCCGGTCACCGAGCGTGCCGCACCGCGATGCGTCATCTGCCGGTCGATCTTGTCGGCCATCGACCGTTCCTGAAACATCACCACGACAGAGCCCGGAAATTCCGACACCGGCGCGACATAGAGATCAACGACCTTCTCGATGCCGAGGCGCGGCGAGGATACGTCGACCCGGTATTCGTTGACGGGTGCCCGGCGCTCGCGCACCTGGTCGACAAGCGTCAGCAGTGGGCTGCCAAAGGGAATGAGCTTGGGTAATGTGTTGCGGGCGAGCATGGTCGCGCTCAAGCGGAAGAAATCTTCGGCATCGGCATTGGCGAAGGTGATGACCCCTTCAGCATCGACCATGATCACCGGGCGGCGGATGGTGTTGAGTACGATGTGGGCGGCGTCCGCCATATCCATGCTCTGTGCAACGGTGGCATTCATGCTGCGCTCCGCAGGTTCATCGCCTCGGCAGCGCGTGAAAACACCTCACGCAACGCGGCAAGGACGCGGACGGGCTCGAAGGAGGTGAGGATGGCCTTTCGCTGCTCATCAACGACGCCAACGGCGTGGCGGTCGAGATACCAGCCAAGATGCTTTCGCGCCTGGCGCACGCCGCTTTCGATGCCGTAGAGCGTTAGCATGTCCTCGTAGTGGGCAACGATGTAGTCGGCCAGCGCTGGCGGACTTTCGGGCCCGCCGAGCGTCGTCTCTTTTGCCGCGGCTGCCGCGATGCTGCCTGCCGTCCAGGGCGCGCCATAATGCGCGCGGCCGATCATCACCGCGTCGGCGCCCGACTGGTCGAGGATCATTGCTGCCTCCGCCGGCGAGCCCACATCGCCATTGGCGACGACCGGGATCGACACAGCCTGCTTTATGCGCGCGATGGCGCGCCAGTCCGCCTTGCCTTGGTAGAACTGGCAACGCGTGCGGCCATGCACCGTCACCATCTTGACGCCCGCCTGCTCGGCGCGGCGCGCCAGCAGCGGGGCGTTGAGCGCGCTTTCGTCCCAGCCGAGCCGCATCTTCACCGTGACCGGCACCTCGACGGCGCCGACCGCCGCCTCAATCAGCGACAAAGCATGATCGAGATCGCGCATCAGCGCCGAACCGGCATAGCCGCCCGTTACCTTCTTGGCCGGGCAGCCCATGTTGATGTCGATGATGTCGGCGCCCTCGCCCGCGGCTATACGGGCGCCCTCTGCCATATGCGCTGCCTCACGGCCGGCAAGCTGGACCATGTGCACCGGCAGCCCGGAATGGCGGATGCGCAGGCCGCAACCGGCTCTGCCCCTGGCAAGCTCGCCGCTCGCCACCATCTCCGACACCACCAATCCGGCGCCATGCGCATAGGCACGCTGCCGGAACGGCTCATCTGTTATGCCCGACATGGGCGCGAGAAAAGCGCGATTGCGGATTCTCACACTACCCACGTCCAGCGGCGAAGCCAATTTGGTCAGGTCAAGCATGCACAAAAACCAAGCATTTTTTATTGCTGCACATTCTCTAGCCAGAATGACAGCGATGTGCAACGCGCAATGACGTCACAATAAGGCGCATTTGGGAAAATGCTGGCCTTCGGCCCATACCCGCGCCCAAATCGCTATGCGTCCTTGGGGAAGCACGCCTTGGCACTTTGCATCTGCGCATGATTCTCTCAAAAGCGATTCCACTTTTCGGGTTCATGCGCTAAGCGTCTCGGCATGACAGATGCAAGCGAAGAGCAAGCTTTGGCTGCGGACGACAAGGTTGCCGTGGTTATTGTCGCCGCCGGCCGCGGCGCGCGCGCCGGTCAGGCCGACGGGCCGAAGCAATACCAAAGGATCGGTGGCCGTGCCGTCATCGCGCGCACATTGGACGTGTTTTTGACGCATCCGAGAATCGGTCCTGTCGTCGTGGCCATCCACGCCGAGGATAGCGTGCTTTTTCGCAGCGCCGCGGGGGCCAACGCCGATCGGGTCGTCACGGTGACCGGCGGCGCGTCCAGGCAGGACTCCGTTCGGCTCGGGCTGCTTGCGCTGAGAGGCCATGCGCCGCGCCAGGTTCTGATCCATGATGCCGTCCGCCCGTTCGTCGACGCGGAATTGATAGACCGTACGATCGCCGCCATCGGCGAGCGCCAGGGAGCGCTGCCTACCCTGCCCGTCGCCGACACGCTGAAACGTGAATCGGCTGCCGGCATGATCGGCGAGACGGTTTCCAGGAACGGGCTTCATGCCGCACAGACGCCGCAAGGCTTTCCGTTCTGGCCGATCCTGGCTGCCCACGAAAAGGCCCATCATCTAGGCAAGGCGGACTTCACCGACGATGCCGCGATTGCCGAATGGGCGCATATTCCGGTGAACATCGTTCCGGGCTCGCCGGATAATGTCAAACTCACCTGGGCAAGGGATATCTCGATGGCGGATCAGCGGCTTTCTGGCGAGCGGTCGCGCTTTCCGGACAGCCGCACCGGCAATGGCTATGACGTTCATTCCTTCGAGCCCGGCGATCATGTTGTCCTGTGCGGCGTCTCCATCCCGCACGACAAGAAACTGTCCGGCCATTCGGACGCCGATGTCGGCCTGCACGCATTGACCGACGCGCTGCTCGCCACCTGCGGCGCCGGTGACATCGGCACGCATTTCCCGCCGTCGGATCCGCAGTGGAAAGGCGTGGCCTCGCGGATCTTCGTCGAACATGCGGCAAAATTGGTGCGCACGCGTGGCGGGCGCATCGCCAATGCCGACATCACGCTGATCTGCGAGGCGCCGCGCGTCGGCCCACATCGCGAAGCAATGACCGAAACCCTTTCGGCAATGCTGGGAATTTCCGCAGACCGTGTCTCGATCAAGGCGACAACCAACGAAAAGCTCGGCTTTATCGGCCGCGAGGAAGGCATAGCCGCCATCGCGACCGCCAGTGTCGTGTTTCCAGGGGATGTCCCCGAATGAGCAACAGCGATCTCGCAGATGCCCTGCTTCGAGCCTGCCAGCAGCGCGGCATCATGCTGGCGACGGCCGAGAGCTGCACCGGCGGCATGATCATCGCCGCCCTTACCGACATCGCCGGCTCTTCCACGGTGGTCGATCGGGGTTTCGTCACCTATTCTAACGAGGCCAAGACTGAGATGCTCGGCGTTTCCGCCGCCACGCTTGAGGCGCACGGCGCGGTCTCGCGGGAAACGGCAATCGAGATGGCGGCCGGCGCCTTGGCCCATTCGCGCGCCGGACTCACCCTTGCGGTGACCGGCATCGCCGGTCCGGGCGGCGGCTCGGCGGAAAAGCCCGTCGGCCTGGTCTGGTTCGGTATCGCCTTGACTGGCCGGCCGGTCGTCAGCGAATGCCAGTTGTTCGCCGACAAAGGCCGCAATTTCATCCGCCAGGAGACGGTCAGGCATGCGCTTGAACTGGGCTTGCGCGCACTCGCCGCGGATCAGGCTGCCGGCGCTGCGCCATAGATGACGTCAGCGCGCTTCTCGAACGCCTCGGAAAACATGCGGAAGGCGCGATCGAACATCGCTCCCATCACCGCACCCAGGATACGGCTCTTGAATTCGTAGTCGATGAAGAAGCAGACATTGCAACCGCCGGCGGCCGACTCGAAGCGCCAGACATTGCTCAGATATTTGAACGGACCGTCGATGTATTTGACGTCGATGGCGTTCTCGTCAGGCTTTAGCAGCACCTGCGTGGTAAAAGTCTCGCGGATCGCCTTGTAGCCGATGCTCATGTCGGCGATGAGCAGTGTGCGGCCGTTGCGTTCCTTGCGCGAGCGAACCGTCAGCGCCTCGCAAAGCGGCAGGAATTGCGGGTAGGATTCGACATCGGCAACCAGAGCAAACATCTGCTCCGGCGTATGCGCAACGCGGCGATGGGCTTCGAATTGTGGCATGAAACCAGTGTGTTAGGCGGACTTCCTGAGAAACGCTTCCCGTGCCGCGCGCAGCTTGGCGAAATCGTCGCCGGCGTGATGCGACGAACGCGTCAGCGGGCTCGATGCCACCAGCAGGAAGCCCTTGGTCTTGCCGATCGTCTCGAAGGACTTGAATTCCTCCGGCGTGACGAAACGGATCACAGGGTGGTGTTTCTTCGACGGCTGCAGATATTGGCCGATGGTCATGAAGTCGACATTGGCCGAACGCAGATCGTCCATCAACTGCAGGATCTCGTTCCGCTCCTCACCGAGGCCAACCATGATGCCGGATTTGGTGAAGATCGACGGGTCGAGTTCCTTGACCCGCTGCAGGAGCCTGATCGAATGAAAATAGCGGGCGCCGGGCCGGACCGTCAGATAGTTCGACGGTACGGTCTCCAGATTGTGGTTGAACACGTCCGGCTTCGCCGCCACCACGATCTCCAGCGCACCTTCCTTGCGCAGGAAGTCGGGCGTCAGGATTTCGATCGTCGTCGAAGGCGTTGCCGCCCTGATGGCGCGGATGACCTCGGCAAAGTGCTGAGCTCCGCCATCGGCGAGATCGTCGCGGTCGACTGAGGTGATGACGACATGGCTCAGACCCATTTGCTTGACCGCATGGGCGATGCGCGCCGGTTCATCGGGATCGAGCGCTGTCGGAATGCCGGTGGCGACGTTGCAGAAGGCACAGGCGCGCGTGCAGATCTCACCCATGATCATGAAAGTGGCGTGCTTTTTCTCCCAGCACTCACCGATATTCGGGCAACCGGCCTCTTCGCAGACCGTCACCAGTCTGTGCGATTTCACGATTTCGCGCGTCTCGGCATAGCCTTTCGACATCGGTGCCTTGACGCGGATCCAGTCGGGCTTGCGCAGCACATCCTGGTCAGGCTTGTGCGCCTTTTCAGGATGCCGCAGGCGCGGCGCATTGGCGATCGTGTCGAGGACGGTGACCATCAGAAATCCAGCTCATTCGCGATCGCCTTCCGGCGTTCGCTTTCACAAGTCATCTAGGACTTTTCGCTGCAAAGAAAAAGGCCGCGGCGGCGTATGCCCCCACAGCCGTTTTCGCATGGCAAGAATTCAGCAACTAACGGCGCACCATGCGCCCTACCAAGATCAGCAGGCAGGCGCCAATGAAACCGGTGATCAGATAGGCGATCCAGCCCGCGCCGAACGGGCCAATGTTGAGCGCCTGCAGGATGGCATTCAGCACGATCGCGCCGACGATGCCCAGAACGATGTTCATCAAGACGCCCATGTTGCTTTTCATGAACATCTCGGCAAGCCAGCCCGCCAAACCGCCGATGATGATGGCTGCGATCCAGCCCACGCCATTCACGTCCATATGCCCTCTCCTTGTGTGATGAATGCCTCCGGAAACGAGTTACCTTGCCGTTGAGTTCCTTACGTGTCGAGTCTCACGCGGTCAATTTATCATGCGTTCAGCGCACGGCCATAGGCGTCGAGCACGCTTTCTTTCATCATCTCCGACAGCGTCGGATGCGGGAAGATCGTATGCATCAGCTCTTCCTCGGTGGTCTCCAGGTTCATCGCCACGACAAAACCCTGGATCAGCTCGGTCACTTCGGCCCCGACCATATGCGCGCCGAGCAACTGCCCGGTCCTCTTGTCGAAGATGGTCTTGACGAAACCCTGGTCCTCGCCGAGGGCGATGGCCTTGCCGTTGGCGGCGAATTGAAAGCGGCCGACGCGGATGTCCTTGCCCTCGGCCTTGGCTTTCGCTTCGGTCAACCCGACAGAGGCAACCTGCGGGTTGCAATAGGTGCAGCCCGGAATCTTCAGCTTGTCAGTGGCATGCCCGCCGGGGAAATTGGCGATCTTCTCCACGCACACCACGCCTTCATGTTCGGCCTTGTGGGCGAGCATAGGGGGGCCGGCAACGTCGCCGATGGCATAGATGCCGGGCACATTGGTGTTGCCGTAGCCGTCGACGACGACGCAGCCGCGTTCGGTCTTCACGCCGAGCGTTTCGAGGCCGAGGTTCTCGATATTGCCCTGCACGCCGACGGCCGAGATCATCCGGTCGGCGGTGATCTTCTCAACCTTGCCGTCCTTCATCTCGACATGCGCGGTGACCGAATTCGCGCCCTTCTCGACCTTGGTCACCTTGGCTTCGAGAATGATCTTCATGCCTTGCTTCTCGAACTGCTTCTGCGCGAATTTCGAGACCTCGGCGTCCTCGACCGGCATTACCGCCGGCAGCAGCTCGACCACCGTCACCTCGGCGCCCATGGTGCGGTAGAACGAGGCGAACTCGATGCCGATGGCGCCCGAACCCATCACCAGCAGCGATTTCGGCATCTCCTTCGGCACCATCGCCTCGAAATAGGTCCAGATCAGTTTGCCGTCGGGCTCGATGCCGGGCAGCGCGCGCGGCCTGGCGCCGGTCGCCAGGATTATGTGCTTGGCGGTATAAGTGCCCTCACCCTTGACGCCCTTGGGTGCCGGCGGCTGCGGCTCCATCGGCTTCTTCGACGTTTTCGACACGACGATCTCGCCCGGTTTATCGCCGGAAGCCACCTTGGAGAGCTTGGCTTCGCCCCAGATGACGTCGACTTTATTCTTCTTCATCAGGAAGGCGACGCCGCCGTTGAGCCGCAGCGAGACCTTTCGCGAGCGGTCGACCACGGCAGCGGTATCGACGCTGACCTTGCCGTCGATCTTCAAGCCGTAGTCCTTCAGATGATCGGAATAGTGCATAATCTCGGCCGAACGCAGCAGCGCCTTGGTCGGGATGCAGCCCCAGTTGAGGCAGATGCCGCCGAGATGCTCGCGCTC
The DNA here is from genome assembly GCF_040318115.1 of Mesorhizobium sp. M1312. NCBI lineage: Bacteria > Pseudomonadati > Pseudomonadota > Alphaproteobacteria > Hyphomicrobiales > Phyllobacteriaceae > Mesorhizobium > Mesorhizobium sp. M1312. The sequence goes on from NZ_JAMYLQ010000004.1 coordinate 204,897, forward strand.
GACGATCGCCGTCTTGAAGCCGAGTTGGGCGGAACGCACCGCCGTGACATAGCCGCCGGGGCCGGAGCCGATGATGATGACGTCGTAGTTCTCAGCCATTATGTGGTCCTTATTGAAGCGAGGCTTCACCGAAAGAAGGCTTCGGTATCGAAATTGGCTCGTACCTCCGTGTTGGAGGCGCGAAAGCTGGCTCGTGCATCAGGATCGAAGCGGCGTCGGATACCCAGAGCCCCAGAAATGCGTAACCTGCAAGAAGCCGACTTCGACGGTCTTGCCAACGCACAGCCAACCAAAGGCCAATGATCAGACCTGCGTCGACTAACATGTCGCTAACATCACGCGCACCAGCGGTGCCAGCGCCTCGCCAATGCTGCGCGTGTTTTCCGCATCAAGATGGACGCCGTCGAGCGGCGTGGTCGTGGCCACCGTGCCGGCATCGAAAAAGCCGCAGCCGGCCTCGTCGGCAAGGGCGGAATATTGCGGCGCCAGCCGCTTCGACGCTTCATCGCCGCCGGCGAACATTTCCTTGAATTCGGCATTTTCCGTACGGCTGACCGCGGGCGGCGCGACGATAAGGATCTGCGGCGCCGGCCAGTCGAACGGGTAGTCGTGGCCGCGCACGATATCGATCAGTCGCTGCATGCCTTGCTTGGCAGCCACCGGATTGCCATGGATCCACGGCTTCATGTCGTTGGCGCCGAGCATGATGATGATCAGGTCGATCGGCGCATGCGTCATCAGGATCGTCGGCAGCATTTTGGCGCCGTTCCGGTCGGCGCCGGCCAGATCGTCGTCGAAAGCCGTCGTGCGACCGTTCAGACCTTCGGCGATGACCTCGATACCGTCCCCCAACGTCGCCTGCAGCACACTGGGCCAGCGGTCCTTGAGCGGGTGGCGATCCAGACTTGCCGCATCATAGCCCCAGGTCAGCGAGTCGCCGTAGCAAAGGACCGTCTTCATGCGCTTACCCCGCTCCTGCCAAAGTCTGTCCGCGCGTGCCTCACCCGCCAGCCCACGAACAGCATTGCACGATGATCGTTGCGATGCCTGGAAAGCTGAAGGGAAAAAGGCTGGTGAAGACTCTCCGCACCGCCTTCTTCCTTCTAGACCAGCATGCCCATCGGGTTTTCGATCATGCGCTTGAAGGCTACGAGCAGTTCGGCGCCGAGCGCGCCGTCGACGGCGCGGTGATCAGTCGACAGCGTCACCGACATGATGGTCGCGATCTTGATCTCGCCGTTCCTGACCACCGCGCGCTCCTCGCCGGCGCCGACCGCCAGGATCGTCGCATGCGGCGGGTTGATGACGGCGGCAAAGTCCTTGATGCCGAACATGCCGAGATTGGACACCGCCGTGGTGCCGCCCTGGTATTCTTCCGGCTTTAGCTTGCGGCTGCGGGCACGGCTGGCAAGATCCTTCATCTCGTTGGAGATGACCGACAGCGTCTTTTCATCGGCACGCCGGATGATCGGCGTAATCAGCCCGCCGGGGATCGACACGGCGACGCCGACATCGGCATGCTTGTGCTTGACCATGGCGCTCTCGGTCCACGAGGCATTGGCATCCGGCACCGCCATCAGCGCCATCGCCATCGCTTTGATGACCATGTCGTTGACCGACAGCTTGTAGGCCGGCGCCTCACCCTTGTCGGTCTTCTTCGCCGGGGCGGCCGCATTGATCTGCGTGCGCAGGGCCAGAAGCGCGTCGAGCTCGCAGTCGAGCGTCAGGTAGAAATGCGGGATCGTGGTCGTGGCCTCGACCAGCCGGCGTGCAATGGTCTTGCGCATGTTGTCGTGCGAGACAAGCTCGTAGGAGCCTTCGGCAAACAGTTTCAGCACCTGGTCGTCCGACATTGGCTTGGCCGCCGCTGCAGATGCCGGAGCGCTGGCAGGTGCCGCTTTCGCGGCTGGTGCCGGCTTGGCGCCGCCGCTGGAAATCGCTGCGTGGACATCGGCCTTGACCACGCGGCCATGCGGGCCGGAGCCGGTCACCGCCGACACATCGACGCCGGCTTCCCTGGCGATGCGCCGGGCAAGCGGCGAGGCGAAGGTGCGCTCACCGCTTGCATGGCCGTTGGCAACCGGAGCCGCTTCCGCCTTGGGCGCAGGTGCGGCGGCAGGTTCCGGCTTCGGCGCTTCTGCCTTTGGTGTTTCAGCTTTGGGGGCATCCGCTTTCGGAGCATCGGCCTTTGCCGGCGCAGCACCGTCACCGCTCTTCGCGGCAACCGCCGCATCCTCGCCTTCGGCCGCGAGCACGGCGATCAGCGCATTGACCTTGACGCCTTCGGTGCCGGCCGGAACGACCAGCTTGGCCACCGTGCCCTCATCGACGGCTTCGACTTCCATCGTCGCCTTGTCGGTCTCGATCTCGGCGATCACGTCGCCCGGCGAAACCTTGTCGCCCTCCTTGACCAGCCACTTGGAAAGATTGCCTTCTTCCATCGTAGGCGACAGGGCCGGCATGGTGATGTTGATCGGCATGTTGTCCTCCCGCCCTGCTCAGCGATATGTGACGGCTTTGACCGCCTCGACGACCTCGCCGACATTGGGCAGCGCCAGCTTTTCGAGGTTTGCTGCATAGGGCATCGGCACGTCCTTGCCGGCAATGGTGATGACCGGCGCGTCGAGGAAATCAAAGGCGCGCTGCGACACCTGGTTGGCGATATGGTCGCCGACCGAGCTCTGCGGAAATCCTTCCTCCACCACCACCAGCCGATTGGTCTTCTTGACCGAGGCGATGATGGTATCGAAATCGAGCGGACGGATGGTCCTGAGATCGATGATCTCGGCATCGATGCCCATGCCGCGCAATTCGGCCTCGGCCTTTACCGCGTAGGTCATGCCGATGCCGAAGGAGACGATGGTGACATCCTTACCTGACTTGTGGATGCGCGCCTTGCCGATCGGCAGCACGAAATCGTCCATCTTCGGCACGTCGAAGGATTGGCCGTAGAGGATTTCGTTCTCGAGGAAGATGATCGGGTTCGGGTCGCGGATCGCGGCCTTCAGCAACCCCTTGGCGTCGGCGGCGGTGTAAGGCATCACCACTTTCAGGCCGGGGATGTGGCTGTACCAGGCGGCATAGCACTGCGAATGCTGGGCGGCGACGCGGGCAGCCGCGCCGTTCGGCCCGCGAAACACGATGGGCGCGCCCATCTGGCCGCCGGACATATAGAGCGTCTTGGCGGCGGAGTTGATGATCTGGTCGATCGCCTGCATGGCGAAGTTGAAGGTCATGAACTCGACGATCGGTTTCAGGCCGGCCATCGCCGCGCCGACGCCGACGCCGGCAAAACCATGCTCGGTGATCGGCGTGTCGACGACGCGCCGCGGCCCGAATTCCTGCAGGAGCCCTTGCGTGATCTTGTAAGCGCCCTGGTACTCGGCGACCTCCTCGCCCATCACGAAGACGTCGCCGTCACGGCGCATTTCCTCGGCCATCGCGTCACGCAGCGCTTCGCGCACCGTGGTCGAGACCATTTCCGTGCCGGCCGGGATGTCGGGATCGGCGGCGATTTCGGTTCTCGGCGTCGCGGCGACAGGTGCTGCCGCCTCGCTCTTAGCCGGAGCAGCCGCTGGCGCTGCTGCTTCAGCCTTGGCAGGTTCCTCGCCGATGCCTTCGCCTGCCTTGTCGATGTCTTCACCGTCAACGGCGAGCACAGCGATCAGCGCGTTGACCTTGACGCCTTCGGTGCCGGCAGGAACCACGATCTTGGCTAGCGTGCCTTCGTCGACGGCCTCAACTTCCATCGTTGCCTTGTCGGTCTCGATCTCGGCGATGACGTCACCGGCGACGACCTTATCGCCCTCTTTCTTCAACCATTTGGAAACATTGCCCTCTTCCATAGTCGGCGAGAGAGCGGGCATGAGAATTTCGATCGGCATGTCCTTGCCCTCTCGCTACAATACGATGTCGGTCCAGAGCTCGGACGGGTCCGGCTCTGCGTCGTTCTGGGCAAATTCGGCGGCGTCGGCGACAATGTCGCGAACCTCCTTGTCGACGGTCTTGAGCTCGTCCTCATCAGCCCACTTTTTGTCGAGCAGGCGCGCCTTGACCTGTTCGATCGGGTCACGCTCGGAGCGCATCTTCTGCACTTCTTCCTTGGAGCGGTACTTTGCCGGATCGGACATCGAGTGGCCGCGATAGCGGTAGGTCTGCATTTCGAGAATCAGCGGCCCCTTGCCGGCGCGGCACCATTCGGTGGCGAGATCGCCGGCTGCCTTGACCGCGCGGACGTCCATGCCGTCGACCTGGATGCCGGGGATTTTGAAGGAGGCGCCGCGGTGCGAAAAATCCGTCTCGGCCGACGATCGTGAAACCGAGGTGCCCATGGCGTAGCGGTTGTTCTCGATGATGTAGATCACCGGCAGCTTCCACAGCGAGGCCATGTTGAAGCTTTCATAGACCTGGCCCTGATTGGCGGCGCCGTCGCCGAAATAGGTCAACGTCACATTGTTGTTGCCGCGATAGCGATTGGCGAAGGCGAGGCCGGTGCCGAGCGAAACCTGCGCGCCGACAATGCCGTGGCCGCCGTAAAAATGCTTCTCCTTGGAGAACATGTGCATGGAGCCGCCCTTGCCCCTGGACAAGCCACCGCGGCGCCCGGTCAACTCGGCCATTACGCCGCGCGGCGACAGTTCCATCGCCAGCATGTGACCATGGTCGCGGTAGGCGGTGATCATCTGGTCGCCATCGATCAGCGCCATCTTCATGCCGGTGACAACCGCTTCCTGGCCGATATAAAGATGGCAGAAGCCGCCGATGAAGCCCATGCCGTAGAGCTGGCCGGCCTTTTCCTCGAAGCGGCGGATAAGCAGCATGCGCCGGTAGGCGTCAAGCTCCTCGTCCTTGGTGAAGTCGACAGGCTTGGGGGCTGAAAGCCCCGTCGATTTGCCGTCGGATCTGGATTTGGCAGGCGCTTTTCTGGCGGCGGTGGCCATGCATCACTCCCTGTTGGCGTCTCTTGCGGACACTGAGGGAGATCAGTTCTCCCCACCGATTTGGGAAAGGCTAACACGCGGGAAAGCGTTTCGCCATGCTGAAAAATGCATGGCTGACATGCGTCTAAGCGGCTAAAATCATTGAAAATATCGGCGATTAACTTGAAATTGGTTACCTTGCTGTGGCCGGTAACATGATGGTGATTTCGTCGGCATGGGACATATTGAGCGCCCTGCGCGCCTGCTCGTCGAGCATGTCCTTCTCCAGCGTGCCCTGATGCATCAGCTGAACGCGCCGCTGGAGCTCGATCCGGCGCGCCTTGACGGCATCGAGCCTACTTTGCAGATCGACGGCTTCGGCTTCCAATCTATACTTGGAATAGATGCCGAATTCGCCGTGATAGGCGTGGAAGCCGAAATAGGCCAGGAATGCCACGCAGAGCGAGGGAATGATCAGCCGACCGGTGTTTCTCTGCTTGTGCTGACGTGTCCACATGATCCAAATCCCTTAGAGTGCCGCGCGTCCCCTTGGACGCCCAAAGAACGCTCTAACACTCTGCGACCTAGCCCTTTCTCGCCCGATTGTGCTTAATGGACGGTTACGGAGGACCGGATTTGGCGGTGTTGAAACAAAAAGGGCGAGGAATGCCCCGCCCTTTTCATTCCGGATATTTTCGGTGGGCTCAGCCTTTCACGATCGACTTGCCGGCGTAGAGCGCCTGCTTGCCGAGCTCTTCCTCAATGCGGATGAGCTGGTTGTACTTGGCCATCCGATCCGAGCGCGACAATGACCCTGTCTTGATCTGCCCGCAATTGGTGGCGACGGCAAGATCGGCGATGGTCGAATCTTCGGTTTCGCCCGAGCGGTGCGACATTACCGCGGTGTAGCCGGCCTTGTGCGCGGTCTCGACGGCGTCGAGCGTTTCGGTCAATGAGCCGATCTGGTTGAGCTTGACCAGGATAGAATTTGCGACGCCCATGCGGATGCCGTCGCGCAGCCGCGCCGTATTGGTGACGAACAGATCGTCGCCGACCAGCTGGGTTTTCTTGCCGATGAGGTCGGTCAGCGATTTCCAGCCGTCCCAGTCGTCTTCGGCTAGCCCATCCTCGATCGTGATGATCGGATAGTCCGCCGCGAGCTTGGCCAGATATTTGGCCTGGGTCTTCGGATCGCGGGTCTTGTTCTCGCCTTCATAGACGTAGTTGCCGTCCTTGAAGAATTCGGTCGCGGCGCAATCGAGGCCGAGCGCAACCTCTTCGCCCGGCTTGAAGCCAGCCTGCTCGATGGATTCCATGATGAAATCGAGCGCAGCGGGCGCGCTTTTCAAGTTAGGGGCGAAGCCGCCCTCGTCGCCGACATTGGTGTTGTGGCCGGCGTCCTTCAGCCGCTTCCTCAACGTATGGAAGATTTCCGAGCCCCAGCGCACCCCGTCACGCAGCGTCGGCGCACCGATCGGCAGGATCATGAATTCCTGGAAGTCGATCGGGTTGTCGGCATGGGCGCCACCGTTGATGATGTTCATCATCGGCACTGGAAGCACATGGGCCTTGGTGCCACCGACATAGCGGTAGAGCGGCAGGCCGGCCGCTTCCGCCGCAGCCTTGGCGACAGCCAGCGAGACGCCGAGGATGGCGTTGGCACCGAGCCGGCTCTTGTTGGGCGTGCCGTCGAGCTCGATCATCGTCTGGTCGATGTGGATCTGGTTCTCGGCTTCCATACCGCCGATCGCCTCGAACAGCTCGCCATTGACGGCCTCTACCGCCCGCAGGACGCCCTTGCCGAGGTAGCGGGCGCCGCCGTCGCGCAGTTCGACCGCCTCATGCGCGCCGGTCGAGGCGCCGGAGGGCACCGCAGCGCGGCCCATCGAGCCGTCTTCGAGCACGACGTCGACCTCGACGGTCGGGTTTCCGCGGCTGTCCAGGATTTCACGCCCGACAATGTCGATGATGGCAGTCATTGCGATGTCCCCGATTGATCTGACGAAGCGTCGGGCACGTCTTAGCCAAAGTGCTGCAAAACGCAATCGGGGCGTCCGCAAATATTGCCGCCACCTCCGCGACATCGATTCACGAAGCACAAATTGCTGTCATCGTAAGTCATGTCAGTCATAAGTCTTGGCGGCATGCGGCTTTCTGGTTTATGCTCGCGCTGCGCGGGGCGAAACAGGAGGAGTTTCGCCATGTCTCAGTTGAGCGGTATTGTGAGTTTGTTCCTGATCGCGGCGGCGTTTTTGACGTCGTGTGACACTCAGCAGCCTCAGCAGGGCGCGGTAGAGTTGTCGACCCTTGCAGCGGAGTAGATATCCTGCAGAAAAGGCCCCCGGTTCAACCGGGGGCCTTTTTGATTCCGGCAGAGCAAGGTCAATGCCAATAAGGCTCGACCTTGTAGTAACTGTATGAAGCATCACGCGCGGCCTCGCCGTCGGCACCCGTCAATTCGTTGATCGAATAGGCGGGAGCAGCCTTCAGTTGCTCCTTCGTGAACGGCACGACGTAGCCGCCCTTGTCCTCGTCATAGTCGAGGCTCGCCCACGGAACGGCGTGGTACTTCTCGCCGATGCCGAGAAATCCGCCAAAGCCGATCACGGCAAACATGATTCCATTCGACAACTTGTCGAGCATGACATCCTCGATGTCGCCGATGTGCGTGCCTTCCGTGTTGTAGACGGATGTGCCGATGACCCGCGAGGCAGCGATGGCTTCAGTGTGTCCTGTCTGGGTTGTCATTGTGTACTCCTCGTTGTCGTTGACGCTATGCCTGACAATGAGGGGCGCGGATGAAGGTTCCAGACTTTTCGACGCTAATCGATCACTCAGCGAGGATGAAGGTGACCTTCATGTTGACGCGGTAGGCGGAGATCTTTCCCTCCTCGACGACGACCTTCTGGTCCTGTATCCAGGCGCCTTCGACGTTCTTTAGGGTTTTTGCGGCGCGCGCAATCCGCACTTCGATGGCGTCCTGAAAGCTCTTAATCGACGATGATGTGATTTCGGTGACGCAGGCGACGGACATGGCTTCCTCCTCCAAGGCACTCGGTTGCCTGGGCAAGCGTAAACCGGCACCTGTTGACCACAAGTTTAGGTCGGGACCCCTGAACTTGCTCAGCCCTTGGCGACGCGATCGAATGCCATCAGCCTTTCAAGCAGCGCCCGAAGGTCCTTCAGCGGCACCATGTTAGGACCATCGGAGGGGGCGTTGTCGGGATCCTGATGCGTCTCGATGAAGACGCCGGCGACACCGACCGCAACCGCGGCGCGCGCCAGCGTCTCGACGAAGCGCCGATCGCCACCCGAGGAGCCGCCCTGGCCGCCCGGCTGCTGCACCGAATGCGTGGCGTCGAAAATCACCGGCGCGCCGATCTCGGCCATGATCGGCAGGGCGCGCATATCGGACACCAGCGTGTTGTAGCCGAAGGACGCGCCGCGCTCGGTGACCAGCACATTGGCGTTGCCGGAACCGGTGATCTTGGCGACAACGTTCTTCATGTCCCACGGTGCGAGGAACTGGCCCTTCTTCACGTTGACGACCTTGCCGGTTCTTGCCGCCGCGATCAGCAGATCGGTCTGGCGGCTGAGAAAAGCTGGAATCTGCAGGATATCGACATGCGGCGCCACAAGCGCGCACTGTTCCTCGGTGTGGATATCGGTCAGGATCGGCAGCGAAAACGTCTTGCGCAAATCGTCGAAGACGGGCAATGCCGCATCGAGCCCGGCGCCGCGCGTGCCGCCAAGCGAGGTGCGGTTGGCCTTGTCGTAACTGGTCTTGTAGACGAGGCCCAGCCCCAACTTCTCGGTCAGTTCCTTAAGCGCGCCAGCCATGTCGAAGGCGTGCTGGCGCGATTCAAGCTGGCACGGGCCGGCAATCAGCGACAGCGGCGCGGTGTTGCCGAAGACGACATTGCCGACGGTCACGGAGGAATTGGGCTTGCTCATGCTATCTCCCGGAAAATGAAGGTCGCACCCTGCCCGGATGCCGGCCGTACGACAATATCAGCGCCGCGTATTTCGTGTTTGACGGAATCGGCTGCAAACAGCTTGGCGACCGTGTCTGCGAAACGAACCGAAAACACTATCCCGGCGAAACGGAGTTCCGATGGCGCGCCGGCAGGGATGCCGAACCGCGTTTCGAAAGCGACGGGGTCAAGCAGGGTCAAGGTTGCGTTCGGCAGGCCAAACGCAGTGCTGCTCTCTTGTCCGGCAGCCGGGCTGCGCGTCGCGATCGAAATCAATCGGTGCTGTTTAGATGGCTCGTCGCTGACCGCCACGACTTCGATGATGCCGGTTGCGCCATTGGCATGGATCTGCAACGCGGTGCGGTCTACTTTCGGCGCATTGATCCGCTCGCAGGCGAACAGGAATGCGTCCGTCGCCCCGGTGCCGGAGGCGAAGGCCAGTTTGAACGATGCCGCGTCGCTCTTTCCCGCCGCGTCGGTGAAGGCGCGCGAAAAGCTCAGCATGTCTCCGGCAGACAGGCCGGCTTCGATGTAGCGCGCGTGATCGGCATCCGCATTTTCGGTGCCCAAGACAAGGGCGGAAAATCCCTCATTGCCGCACCTGTCGCGATAGGCACGATCGCGCGCGACGAAGACGTTGCCGTCCGCAATCGCTTTCGCCACCGCTTGCCAGTTGCCCACCGCCAGCGGCTCGAGATAGGTGCCGTCCTCAAGGAAGACGCAGCAGTTTTCCGTCCCGAAAGGGTGGATGCCGGTCGGCGCCACAACAAAGCCAAGCGAAACCAGCCGCGCCCGCGCCACATCGAGGCTCGCGGTCGGCAGCACAAGATGGTCAAGCGGATAGGGGCCTGGCGGATAAGAGCCTGCTGTCATCGTCTCGGTCATGCCGGCGCGGTGTGCATCATTCCGGAATTTGGTTCAAGAGCCTCACCTGACGCCGAAGGATGGCGTGGCCGCATTAGGCGAACCTCCGAATACTTGCCGCTGCTGGAAACCAACCTACGTGATCCAAATGAGAAAGATCCTGTTCATAACGGCAGCGGTCGTCGCGATGGCTGTTGTCGCCATGCTGGTCTGGGATGCGCCAAAGCGGCCGGGCGCCGACCCGACTGAACCGACCGCCGCTCAGACGGAGTAACGTTGCTCCTCTTTCGGTCACTTTCTCTTCAGGTTGCAGCCACAACATCCGCCGAATATCGCAATTCGCGCAGCGGTTTGACCTGGCTGGTCGTCTCGGCATAGAGCGGATGCGCCTTGTAGGCGGCCAGAGCGGCATCATCCTCGAACTCGGCATAAACGACCACGTCGATCTCGTCCGAAAGCGGGTCGACCTTGCTGTTGAGCGTCACCTCGAAAAGACAGGAATGGGGGATGTTGCCCAGCGCCAGCAAGCCTGTGCGTACGGCCTCGACATCCTCTTTGTGCCGCGCGCTGAAGAAAACGATATGCCGGATCAACCCCAGCCTCCTCGATCGATGTGCAAGCGTGTTTTGTGTGGGCAAAACGGTCGCGTCAACCGGCAACGATGTCGCGGCGACAACGCGTTGGGTGGGGAAAGAAACCTACACCAAACTGGTGATGTAGCGCACGATGCGCGTTATCTCCCTGACCGTGGTGTCGAGATAGCTGCCCTGATTGTAGAGTCCGTCCCAGATCAGGAAGAACGTGACGGCGCAGATGACGATGACATAACGCATGCGTGAAACTACTGCATCTGGGTGGCTGCAACCATAGTGATTCCGGCGTTGAGCAGCGCCCTCCAAAATCCATCCATTGATCCGTGTACGCTTGCCTTGGCTCCTGAAGTTCCCCTTGATGACGTGAAAAATTGCTGCGAGGATTCATCGGGAAGCGGCGTTCGCGCCCTGGCGAATGAACTGCGAGAGAGTGGAAACCGGCCATTTTGCGCCGGCGCCGCAGAAGTCCCGGGGGCGTGACATGGCTCACAAGGAAGACACCGGCGTCGCGTCGGGCGACGCGGTCAGATTGGACGAATTCAATTTCGCCGAGACCGCCAAAGGCCTGCCGGCCAAGGCGCGCATGGTGCTGTCGGCGGCGATGAACCTGCCGCGAGGCTCGCTCAAGGTGAGGATGCCGGACGGCCGCGCCGTCCTCGTCGGCGGCAAGGGCCCGGGTCCGGACGCCGAACTAGTGCTCAAGAACTGGCGCTTGCCCGGCCGCGCTTTCACCGGCGGCACCATCGGCATCGCCGAATCCTACATGGACGGCGATTGGGACAGTCCCGATGTGACCAGTTTCCTGGAACTGTTCGTAGTCAATTCAGAAATCGGAGAGCGCATCGCCGGCGCCAGCTGGCTGATCAACGCCGTCCAGCGTGTCCGCCACTGGTTCAACCAAAACACCCGCACCGGCTCGAAGCGCAACATTTCGGCGCATTACGATCTCGGCTCCTTTTACAAGGAATGGCTGGATCCGAGCATGACCTATTCGTCGGCGCTCTATGCGGCTGGCGCCAACAATCTGAAAAGCGCGCAAGCCGCCAAATATCGCGCGCTGGCCAAGGACACGGGCATCGGCGCGAAAGACCACGTGCTTGAAATCGGTTGTGGCTGGGGCGGCTTTGCCGAGTTCGCCGCACGCAAGATCGGCTGCCGCGTCACCGGGCTGACAATCAGCCGCGAGCAACATGATTTCGCCAGAGCACGCGTCCAGAAGGCTGGCTTTGCCGACAAGGTCGACATCAAGCTGCAGGACTACCGCGACGAAACCGGATCCTACGACCGCATCGCCTCGATCGATGTTCGAGGCTGTCGGCGAAAAATACTGGCCGGTGTTTTTCGGCAAGATGAAGGATTGCCTCCGGCTAGGCGGCACCGCCGGCCTGCAGATCATCACCATCAACGAGAAAGCCTACGACACCTATCGCGCCCGGCCGGATTTCATCCAGCGTTACGTCTTCCCGGGCGGCATGCTGCCGACGCCGTCGATCCTGAAAACGCTCGGCAAGGACCATGGCCTTGCTCATCTGCGCAAGCGCATTTTCCCGGACGATTATGCCCGCACGCTCGCCGAATGGCGCCACCGCTTTTGGGGGTCATGGGTAAAGATCGTCCCGCTCGGTTTCGATGACCGTTTTAAGAAGCTCTGGGAATTTTATCTGCATTATTGCGAAGCTGGCTTCCGCGCCAGCTACATCGATGTCCGCCAGGTAGTTTACAGGGCTTAGGGCTGCTGACGGCGGCTTTCGCGGGCGACCCGGCCCGGGTTGACGACCTAATCGTGCTTAGCGAGAACGCGGCCGACCGTGGAGGGATGGACCTCGAACAGGCGGGTCGAACTCGGACGCGCTCGCTGACATTGGTCACTCTTCGCCATTTGTCTTCGTATTGCGCTCAGCTGAGTTCTTGGGCGAGTCCGATGAGAAGCCCTTCAGGCCCACGGATGTAGCAGAGCCGATACGCGTCTTTATACTGGACTACTTCGCCTACGAGCTGCACGCCGCGCGTGCGGAGCCTTTCAAGCGTCTCGTCGATGTCGTCCACGGCGAACATGACGCGGAGGTAGCCTAGGGCGTTGACCGGGGCGTTCCGGTGATCTGCGACGACAGGCGGCGTGACGAAGCGGGAGAGCTCGAGCCGGCTGTGGCCGTCCGGTGTGCGCATCATGGCAATCTCGACACGCTGATCGCCCAGTCCAGTGACACGTCCGGCCCACTCTCCTTCGATCGTGGCCCGCCCTTCGAGCTCAAGGCCGAGTTCACGAAAGAAATCAATCGTCCCTCCGAGGTCTTCGACGACGATTCCTACGTTGTCCATCCGCTTGAGCGCCATGTTTCCAATCTCCAAGGTGTCGTTCCAATCTACAAGGTGTCGCCTAGTCTAACAACGGACGCTTGAGGTGCCCCCCAACACCGATAGATGTAGACATGTGGACGTGCGGTCGTGTCCACATGTCTACAATTCTGCGAGCAGTGATAGCCACCGGCCGACAGCATCGTGACCCTGGGGGTAGGGTTTCTGATTGAGGCCTGTCTACATGTGGGTATGACCGCGTTACTACTCTTCGATGGCGGCCATCCGGGGCCCGATTCGCTGCTGTCCACATCAGAAGCTTGAATCATGGACCGCCCTCAAACCGCCACCCCGTTTTCAAACGATCTCTTAGGTCAGTCCGGCGACATCATCGCTTGATTTTGCAGCCATGCGATCATGGCTGACAGCGTGGTGTTGTTTGAATCTCCTGGGTCCGTCACATCATCTGGCGCCGTGAAAAGTCCGGTCCCGACGCAAGATGCGGCCGCAAGAAAGAAGCGGAATCACATCATGCGCAAACGGACCGTCTTCCTCGTTGCCATTCTTGTCGCTGCGGGCGGCATCTGGCTCAACAACAGTTCGCTGCTGTCGAGCCGTCCGGCCGGCACGCCGGCGGTGCTCGCCCACCGCGGCATGGCCCAGGATTTCGACCGCAAGGATATTGGCCCCGACACCTGCACGGCCGAACGCATGCTGCCGCCACGCCATCCTTTCCTTGAAAACACGATCCCCTCGATGGAGGCCGCCTTCGCCCTTGGCGCGGACGCGCTCGAACTCGATGTCCACCCAACCACGGACGGCAAGTTAGCGGTCTTCCACGACTGGACGCTGGATTGCCGCACTGAAGGCAAGGGAGAAACACGCGCGCATGCCATGTCCGAGTTGAGGACGCTCGATGTCGGCTATGGCTACACGCCGGATGGCGGCAAGACCTTTCCGTTTCGCGGCAAAGGGATCGGCATGATGCCGTCGCTGGACGAGGTCCTGCAGCACTTCCAGAACAGCCGTTTCAACATCAACATCAAAAGCAACGATCCCAAAGAAGGCGAGATGTTGGCCGGTTGGCTCGCCACGCTGGCGCCAGCCGAGCGTGCCGGCTTGACAGTGTATGGTGGCGACAGGCCGATCGCGGCGGTCAAGGCGGTGCTGCCGGACATGCATACGCTGAGCCGCGCATCTCTGACCCGATGCATCCTGCGCTACGCAGCGCTCGGCTGGAGCGGCTACGTTCCGGAGGCGTGCCGGCAGGGCACCCTGCTCATCCCGATCAACGTCGCCCCATGGGGCTGGCCCGACCGTTTTCTGGACCGCATGGATAGCGTCGATACCCGCATCTACCTGCTCGGCCCCTATGCCGGCGGCGGCTTTTCGCAAGGGCTCGACGATCCCGAACTGATCGACTAGTTGTCCGACGGTTATTCCGGCGGCATTTCCACGGATGCGCTGGATCTGGTCATGCCCGTGATCAAGCGGCGTTTCGCGCCGCCAGCTTGAAACGCCAAACCCACGCCGCCTTTAGGCGCGTGGGTTTCAACGGATGCGCGAGCCTCGTTCTCGCGAGACGATTTTCAGAGGGTGATGCGATACTTGGCAAAGCCTGATTCGCCCTCACCCGCCGGTTCGATCTTCAGCGACTTCACCTGCGCAATAAAATCCTTCGCTTTGGCGTCGGTCTCGAACACGGCGCTGGTTCCGGGCAGCGGTGCAAATGACCAGTTGGCGTCCGCCGACGGATTGATCGTGCCTTTGGCTGATGGGGTAGCGCACGATCACGCACAGTTGGTGTCCGGCGCCTCGTAGATGATCTTCGATGCGTTGACCTCCGGGAAATTGCCGCCGCCGCCAGCGCGGTAATTGTTGGTCGCGACGACGAATTTTCGCATGGGATCAATTGGTTCGCCGTCGAACATCAAGTCAAGGACGCGGTTCGAACCGGCCTCCTGTTCAACGATGTGCTAAGCTTCGACGACGTGCCCAAGTCCTGCCCGAAGCAAAGCTTCGCGCTGAAATCCAGTCGAGTCCATCAGGAGCATGACATACGGATGAATGTGCGCGGGCGGAGACGTCAGTTCCTGTCGTCGTCGCCTTGGGTGATCAGCCGCGCGCTGCGCTGACCTGTCGCGTAAATCCATAACCAGCTCAGCGAAACCGCAAGCCGGTTACGGAAGCCGATCAGGAAATAGATGTGCGCCAGGCCCCACAGCCACCAGGCCAGCCGGCCGGTGAGCTTGATCCAGCCGAAATCGATCGCGGCGGCGCGCTTGCCGACCGTCGCCAGATCGCCGTCATGCTTGTAGCGGAAAGGCTGCGGGGTCATGTCGCCGGCAAGCCGGGCCTTGATCGTCGCGGCGACATGCCGGCCCTGCTGCTTGGCAGCGGGTGCTACGCCGGGCACCATGCGGCCATCTGGGCGCAGGACGTGTGCTGCGTCGCCGACGACGAAAATCTCCGGGCTGCCCGGCACCGTCAGATCGGGCTCGACCAGCACCCTGCCCGCGCGGTCCGCTGCCGCCCCCAGCCATTCGGCGGCCGGCGAAGCGGCGACGCCTGCTGCCCACAGGATAGTCCTGGCCGGCAGGTGCGTGTCGCCAAAGACGACGCCCTCGGCATCGCAGCGTGTAACGGGCCGGCCGAGTTCGACCGTCACGCCAAGCCGCTCAAGCGCCTTGCTGGCATAGTCGGAGAGTTCTTGCGCGAAATTGGGAAGGATGCGGTCACCGGCCTCAATCAGAACCACGCGCGTCTGCCGCGTATCGATATTGCGGAACTCATCGCGCAGCATGTCGTGCGCCAGTTCGACAATGGTGCCGGCCAGTTCCACACCGGTTGGTCCGCCACCAACGATCGCCAGCGTCAGCAGCGCTTGGCGCTTGGCGGGATCGGTTTCCCGCTCGGCCTGCTCGAAGGCCAGCAGAATGCGCCGTCGAATGGTGGTGGCATCCTCCAGCGTCTTCAACCCTGGCGCGAAAGGCTCCCATTCGTCATGGCCGAAATAGGCGTGGCGGGCGCCGGTGGCCAGCAGCAGCGTGTCGTAGGCGACCGCGCCGCCATCATCGAACAGCACGCGCTTGCCGACGCGGTCGACGCCGCTGACGGTGGCGAGCAGCGTCGTCACGTCCTTGCGCTTGCGCAGGAGATGGCGGATTGGCCAGGCGACTTCCGAGGTCGCCAGCGCCGTGGTCGCCACCTGGTAGAGCAGCGGCTGGAAGAGATGATGGTTGCGCTTGTCGATCATGGTGATGCGCACCGGCGCACCGTCAAGCGCGCGGGTGAATTCGAGCCCCCCAAAGCCCGCCCCGACGACGACGACATGATGGCTGGATCCGTTCATCTCATTCACTCCGGGAGAACAGGTTGGCCGGGAGAGCAGGTTGGCGGGAGAGCAGGTTGGACAGCAATTTCGCCCAAGGCTGATGTAGAGACTTTTGTGCACTGCAACAACATCCGACTTTGCCGATTGCCCGCCCCAAGATGTCGCGAATGTACATGCCCTATCCTGCCGCCGAGTATAATTTCATTGAAACTGACGACAGGAGTGGAACTTGGATAGCGATCATGACGATGAAGGTCCGGGGCAATATTCCTCGCCGCCTTGCTTCATGCACGAGCTCGACCCGGAATTCCGGGCGCCCCTATCCAACTGGACCGACGTGAAACGATGGCGCAAGGCCGAGCGCGAGCGGCTGATTGCGGCGCGCCTCGCTGTCTCGGCTGACGCGCGAACGGCAATGTCGCAGCGCATCGGCGAAAGCCTCGACGCGGTTATCGGCGACGTCGCCGGCCGCGTGGTCAGCCTCTACTGGCCGTTCCGCGGCGAGCCGGATCTGCGGCCATGGATGGCTTCCGTCAATGAGCGCGGCGGCCGTACCGCACTGCCTGTTGTGATCGAGAAAGGCCGGCCGCTTGTCTTTCGCGCCTACACACCGGGCGACCGACTGGAGAAGGGCGTCTGGAAAATCCCGATCCCGGCTGAAGGCGATCCGGTGCTGCCCGACATCGTCATCTCGCCGATCGTCGGCATCGATCCGGGACAGTATCGGCTCGGCTATGGCGGTGGCTTCTTCGACCGCACACTGGCGGCGATGCCGTTCAAGCCGCTGGTCATGGGTGTCGGCTATGAACTGCAGCGCATTGCCACCATCTATCCGCAGTCGCACGACATCCCGATGGACCGAGTGGTGACGGAGGCCTTTAAGGCCTAAGCAAGTTCCGGCTTCATCCCCACCGCCGTCCGGTCGACGATCTCGCGCAAGGCGAAGGATGAATTGATCTTCGTCACATGCGGCATCGCCGACAGCCATTCCTTGTGGATGCGCTCATAGTCGACGAGGTCCTTTGCCGCGATGCGCAGGATATAATCGTATTCGCCCGACATCAGGTGGCAGGACAGGACATTCGGGCAACGCTTTATCGCCGCCTCGAAATCCGAGAGCGTCTTCTCGAATTGCCCCGACAGCGATATATGCACGATCGCCGTCATCTGGTGGCCAAGAGCGGCATTGGAAAGCCGGGCGTGATAGCCGCGGATGGTTCCGGATTTCTCCAGATTGTCCAACCGCCGCGAGCAGGCCGACTGCGACAGGCCGACTTTCTCGGCAAGCGCCGCGTTGGGTATCCGCCCATCCTTCTGCAAGGTCTCGAGAATGGCGAGATCGATCCTGTCGAGCGGCATTTTTCGGGATTCCTACGACAATCCAGCTGTCTTGCGCAACAATTACCGAGCCGTGCCCTTCTGCGCAAGCGCATTCGCAAACACTTACGGGATGATTCGTGGTTCACTATCTCGAAACAGGGAATGTGCCTCAAAGGGCCGGATCAGGAGGAGAAGAAGATGCGCGTCGGCTGCCCCCGGGAAATCAAGAACCACGAATACCGCGTCGGCCTGACGCCGGGATCGGTCCGCGAATATGTCGCGCATGGCCACGAAGTGCTGGTCGAGACCGGCGCAGGCGCCGGCATCGGCGCCGATGACAACGCCTATCGCGCAGCCGGCGCCACCATCGCCAAGACGGCCGCCGACGTGTTCGCCAAGTCCGACATGGTCATCAAGGTCAAGGAGCCGCAGCCCGGCGAATGGGTTCAGCTCCGTGACGGCCAGATCCTCTACACCTATCTCCATCTCGCTCCGGACCCCGAGCAGACCAAGGGCCTGCTGGCCTCGGGTGTGACGGCCATCGCGTACGAGACGGTCACCGACGACCGTGGCGGCCTGCCGCTGCTGGCGCCGATGTCGGAAGTCGCCGGCCGCCTGTCGATCCAGGCCGGCGCCACCGCGTTGCAGAAGGCCAATGGCGGCCGCGGCGTGCTGCTCGGCGGCGTGCCCGGTGTGCTGCCCGGCAAGGTCACTGTGCTCGGCGGTGGCGTCGTCGGCCTGCATGCCGCCCGGATGGCGGCCGGCCTTGGCGCTGACGTCACTATCATCGACCGCTCGATCCCGCGCCTGCGCCAGCTCGACGATATCTTCGGCGGTCGCGTCCACACCCGCTATTCGACCGTCGAGGCACTGGAAGAGGAATGTTTTTCGGCCGACATCGTCGTCGGCGCCGTGCTGATTCCGGGTGCTGCCGCGCCGAAACTCGTTTCGCGCGAGATGCTGTCGGGCATGAAGAAAGGCTCGGTGCTTGTCGACGTCGCCATCGACCAAGGCGGCTGCTTCGAGACCTCGCACGCCACAACTCATGCCGCGCCGACCTATGAGGTCGACGGCGTCATTCACTATTGCGTCGCCAATATGCCGGGTGCGGTGCCGGTCACTTCGGCCCACGCCCTCAACAACGCAACGCTGCATTACGGCCTGCAGCTCGCCGACAAGGGCCTGAAGGCGCTGATCGACGATCATCATTTGCGCAACGGCCTGAACGTCCACAAGGGCAAGATCACCAACCGCGCGGTGGCCGAAGCACTCGGCTATGAGTTGGTCGAGCCGAAGGCCGTTCTCGCCGCCTGAACCGCCGCTCAATCCTCTCCCGACAGAGCCGCCGACGCCCTCGGCGGCTCTTTTTTCCACAAGCAAATTTCCCGGTTTGCGATTGGCTGACCGGCTTTGCCCGTCATGCTTGCAATGTGTCTTTCCTGTGGCTTTTTTGTTACAGCCGCCAGCATGGGCGGGTGCTAGACGGTTGCTGGGTTTTCAAAAGGTAGGGGCAATGACCAGCAAACGATTAGCAAAATCTCTTCTTCTTGGCGCAGTTTCCGTTCTGGCGCTCGGATCGGTTTCCCATGCCGCCGACGCGGTTGTGCCGGTCGTCGAGACGTCGGCCTTCAACTGGAGTGGCCTCTATGTCGGCTTTGGTGTTGGCGCCGGCGCCAATGTCCACGAGATCAGCAGCGATTTGGTTCCTGGCTTCTCGTTCAACGGCATTGGTGGTGAAGGCGTATACGGTGAACTGACCGTTGGGTACGACTATATGGTCTCGCCGCGATTCCTGATCGGCGGACTTCTGGATGCCCATGCCGGCAACATTGAAACCACGCTCGATGTTGCTGGCTTTGATGCTTCGGTCCGCGAGACCTACGGTTTCGACGCTGGATTGCGGCTTGGTTATCTCTTCACGCCAAACACTTTGGGCTATGTGCTGGGCGGCTATTCCTGGCAGAAATACAAACTCGACACGAACGCTGGTTTTGATTTCGATTGGGACCAGAGCGGCTATTTCGTCGGAGCTGGCGTTGAAACGGCCATCAACAGCAACTGGACCATCAAGTCAGAATATCGCTATACCCGCTTCGGTACTAATGATGATCTCCTTTCCGATTTCGGTGTGCCGGATGGCACCCTCAACCTCGACACGTCGCGGCATACGTTCCAGGTTGCGGCCAACTATCGCTTTGGCGCCCAGAATGGTGGCATCGCCTCTTTTGAGGCTCCTGCCTACAACTGGACCGGCTTCTACGTCGGCGGCGCCGGCGGTGCGGGTGCATCGGTCCATCAGATCGACGTTCCGCCGGCTGGCGACCTCGAGTTCAACGGGATCGGCGGCGAAGGCGTGTTCGGCGAATTGAACGTCGGCTACGACCATGATTTCGGCAGTTGGGTCGCAGGCGTCATGGTGGATGCCGGTTACTCCGGCATGACTTCGGAACTTGAGGTCCCGGGCGGGTCGATCAATCTGGATACTGATTACGGATTCGACGTGCTTGGCCGTGTCGGTATGAAAGTCAACGAATCAACCCTCGCCTACGTGCTCGGTGGTTACAGCTGGCAGCACTTCGATCTGAACGCGTCTTCACCCATCGGCGATATCCTCGATTGGGACTCCAGCGGCTTCTCGGTGGGTGGTGGTCTGGAAACGGCCATGTCCAGCAACGTGACCGTCGGCCTCGAATACCGCTATTCGCAGTTCTCCGAGAAGGATTTTTCGTCGGAACTTGGGCTGCCGGACGACACTCTCACCTCCACGCCTTCGTTCCATACCGTCCGCATCGGCGCGAAGTACAAGTTCAACTAAAACCGTCCAGACAACAGTAAAAGCCCGCCGGTCATTCCGGCGGGCTTTTTCTTTTGGGGCGGAAGAAATGCGTGGCGGACAGGGCGGGCAACAAAAAGCGGAGCCAAAGCCCCGCTTCCTCTGATATCGAGACTTCCCGCCGGTTCATCCGCGGTCGGCAAATCGATCGACAATCATTCCGTAACGCGACAATGCGACAGGCGTACGACAGCTGCGACCGATGAATACCGCCCGGATCGTCACGCGCGCTCGATACGGCACTGGTAGCAATTGTTGCGCGCCGAGCGGACATGCACATAGGCGATATCGTCGCGCTCGAACAAGGTTTCGGCCCGCGCCGCGATGGCACCCGTCGGGATGACGCCGCCGCTGCCATAGACGATGCGGTCGTCCTTGCCGTAGCCGCGCACGATGTAGTCGGTGCTTTCGAGCATTTCGGGAAGCGCCTCGGCTTCGGCAGCGCGCTCGCATTCCTCGGCGTGCAGGAAGATCGGCCCCGTCTCGGCATAAGGATGCAATTCCGGGAATGGCCGGTAGGCCAGGATGAGATAGGCGTCGCCGGCGGCCACGTTCTTCAGGCAGTGGCGGCAAGGCACGCCGTCGCCGTCGGATATTTTCCGCTCTGGTATCAGGCCATAGGCGTCTGGCGCGCCGCGCTGCAAGGCTCTGACATCTTCCGTGGGCAAGGCTTTGAACTGGATGGTCATGGCGAAATCTCCGGTGTCGTCGACCGGAAATTACGCCGCTGCGCCAGCGTCTCCCACCCGATTCCTGCCAATTTGGATCAGTCCATCAGGGCATCGAGACCGCGCACCAGCCCTGTGATCTCCTGTACCCGCCTGATAGCGAGCAGCGTGCCGGCCACGTAAGGAGCAGCGGACGAGCCGGCGTCGTGACGAATGGTCAGCCGCTCGTCGGGCAGGCCGAACAGCGCCTCGCAGGACAGAATGTAGGAAGGCAGGCGAAGCGCATGCACCTGCACCCCCTCGCCCGTACCGACCGCCGCACCGCGGGTTCCCGGCACACCCGAGACTTCCGAGACCGGCCTCGCGGTCGAAGCCTTGCGAACATCGGCCAGCGCTTCGGCAAGCTCGCGCGCGGTGCCGGATGGCGCGTCGGGTTTCTTGGCACTGGCATAGTCGATCACCTCGACATCCGGCACGTATTTCGCCGCCATCAGGGCAAACCGCTTCATCAGGGTGGCGGTGATCGAAAAATTGCCGGCTGCAATGACGCCGACACGATTGGCGCGTGCTGCAGCGTCGATCTCGCCGAAATCGGTCGCACCCAGCCCCGACGTGCCGATCACAACGTGCCGCCCCTTCTCTATGGCCAGCAGCGCATGGTCTTTCACCGCGTGCGGCTTGGTGTAGTCGACCAGCACGTCCGACGGTACCTCCAGCGCCTCGGCCAGCGAGGCGGAAACGGTGATGCCGTTGGCCGGCATGCCAACCAGGAGGCCGGAATCCTGCCCCGCGCCGCTGCGTGACACAGCCCCGGCCAGTGCCATGTCGCCTTGCGCCCCGATCGCCGGAACCAGTGCCTTGCCGACCCAGCCGGTCGCACCGGCCATCACCACCCGAATCGTCATCGTTTGATCCTCCATCACCATTGGAGCGCCACGCGTCCTTTTTGGACGCGCAAAGGACGCTTCAATATTTGAGTCTACGCATCGTGCTCTCCGAAAAGCGATTTCGATTTTCGGGCCGATGCGGTAGGCCTTGACCGACAGCGATATGGAAAGAGCGCGGCTCATTCAAGCCAGGCTCTTTTTCCGGTGTTGATCCAGACCGCAGTGACTGAGCCTGTTTCGAAAATCACAGTGGCGAGTCAGATGAAGGTGTCGTCGAGAATCGGAAGCGCGGAAAACGCCTTCAGATGGCCGCCAATGCGGATTTCGGACAGGCTCAGCGGATGAAATCGTCGAAGCGGCGCAAGGTCACCCGGCGATTGCGCCAATTCTCGTTCTGCGTCTGAACGAGCAGGAACTCCTCGCCGTAGCCGACGGTTTCCAGCGTATAGCCCGGCACGTCGAATTCGCGCACCAAGGTGCGCTTCAGCGAGGTGGCGCGCTGTTCGGACAGGATCTGGTTCGATTGGAAGGAGCCGACCGCGTCGGTATGGCCTTCGATCAGCACGCGGGCACCGGGGTCGCGCCGCAGGATGCGCCGGAGCGCATCGGCGATATTTTCGATCTTGCCATATTGCGATTCGGAAATGGCCGCCGAGCCAAAGGCGAAATTGATCGACTGGATATCGATCGAACGGGCCATGCGCCGCAGGTCCGGCCGCCTCTTGAATTCGCGGATGGTGACGCGCTGGTTCGGGCGCAGCTTAACGCGGGGCGCGGCCTCGAGCTGACGCTCGATCGTCGCCGCCGAAGGCGTGGTTGCCTGGGCGGCGGCAAGGGTCGGCACGGCGAGGGCCGCAATCAGCGCGGCGGCAAATGTGCGTCGGGTCAGCATGTCTTTTCTCCTTCGGCTTCTGCCGCATCGATGGTGCCGGCAAGATGGCAAAGACAAGCTGAAGCATTGATGAACAATAGGTTTAGCTTGCGGAGAAAATCATGGCCGCATGACGCTGGCCGCACGCTCGGCGAAGGTCATTGGATGCACGATCTCCTTCTTTTGCGCGACCGGTGCAAAGCCGAGCTTCTGGTAGAGCGGCAATGCCGCCGGATGGTCGAGCGTGCAGGTCTGCACCGTCACCCGCCTTGGGCCGTGCGACCAGGCGGCGGCGATCGCCGCACCGAGGAACCAACGGCCGATGCCTTGGCCGGTCGCGTGCTCCATCATGCCGAAATAGGCAAGTTCCACTTCCTCAGGCAGATGCGGCTTTAGGTCGAAGAAGCCGGCCGGAGACCCATCGAGATACAGCACCCTGATGTCGCGGTCCTCGCGATGGATGCCTGCAGAAAGCTCCTCGTCGCTCAGCCTCAGCACGTTGACCCAGTGCCATTTGCGGCCTACCCGATCCATCAGATAGCGGTAGAAATGCAGCGGAATGTCCTTGGTCTTCAGCAGCGCGATCTGGCGGTTGAACGGCACCGGCGGCGAATAGGCCGGCGGCACATGCATTTCGAGAAACGTCACCGTGACCTCGATGTCTTCAAGCGCGCCGTTTTCCATCACTGTCGATCCTTGCCCGTCACGACAGGCGTATCGCCAAGCCCACCCCATTCCGTCCATGAACCGTCGTAGAGCCTGTTGTCGGTATGGCCAAGCGTCTCGAGCGCCAGCGTGATCGCCGCCGCCGTAACGCCTGAGCCGCAAGAGGTGACAACCGGCTTCGACAGGTCGATGCCGGCGTCCTCGATCACCTTGCGCAATCGGTCTTTCGGCAGCAGCTCGCCGTCCTCGGCAAGCGCCGAAAACGGCACATTGTGCGCGCCGGGCATGTGGCCTAAGCGGATGCCGGCGCGAGGCTCCGGCTCGGTACCGGCAAACCGGCCAGGCGAACGCGCGTCGGCGATCTGGCTTTCCCCGGTCTCGACGATCCGGCGCATATCGGCCAGGCTGGCGACGCGGGCGGCATCGAAGTCGGCATGAAACACGCAGGGCGCGATCTTCGTCGGCTCCGCCGTCACCGGCCGTCCCGCTGCTTTCCAGCAGTCGAAGCCGCCGTCCAACACGTAGACCTGGAACATCCCCATGACACGGAACATCCACCAGACGCGCGGCGCCGAGAAGAAGCCCGGACCGTCGTAGACAACGATGGTGTCGTCGGCCGAAATGCCCATGGCGCCGACATACTGGGCGAAATGCTGCGGCGACGGCAGCGTGTGCGGCAGTGGCGAATCGGGATCCGAAACCGCATCCTGATCAAAAAACCGCGCACCCGGAATGTGCGCCGCGTCATACTCGGCGCGCGCGTCGCGCTTCTGCGCCGGCAGATACCAGGACGCGTCGACGATGGTCAGGCCAGGCTCGCCGAGGCGCTTCTGCAACCAGTCCGCATCGACGGTGAAAGGGCTGTCTTCGGCCATTCTTCTTCTCCTCCCCGCCTTTGACAATTTGTCTATCAGGCCGGCTGTTTATCAGGCCGGCGGCATCGGTCCAAAGCGTATTCGGAAGCGCCGGTTCTCGCGACCCTTCTTCTCGATCTTGCCGATATGGATCTCGCCGACTTCTCCAGCGCTCTTCACATGGGTGCCGCCGCAAGGCTGGCTGTCGATCGAGGCGTTCTCGCCAATACAGACCAGGCGGATCTTGCCCGTGCCGACGGGTGGCCGAACATTCTTGGACTTCACTAGTCCCGGATTGGCTGCCAGTTCCTCGTCGGTGATCAGCTGGGTGAAGACCCGGTGGTCGGCTCGCACGAGTTCCATCAGCCTAGCCGTCACGTCTTCCCTGGTGAAGCCGGCATCCGGAATATCGAAATCGATACGGCTGTCGTCCTCGGAAACCGAGGCGCCGGTGATCGGGAACGGGCAGACGACGGTAAGCAAATGGCAGGCTGTGTGCATGCGCATCAGCAGATGTCGCCTCTCCCAATTGACGGCGAGCTTTATCGGTTCGCCGACCTCAAGCACCACCTGCTCAGGCGGCACATGGATGATCTCGTCCTTGGTCTCACCGGTGATGGTGGCGGCAACAGCGATCAGGCTGCCATCGGCGCGTTCGAGGGTGCCCGTATCGCCCGGCTGCCCGCCCGACGTGGCGTAGAAGATCGTCCGGTCCAGAATGATGCCGCCACGGTCGTTGACGGCGACAACCACGGCGTCAGCCGTCCTAAGATAGGCGTCGTCGCGAAACAGCGCATCCGTCCTGTAAGCCATCACGCAACCTTTTCGAACGGTACCGAGATTGTGCTCTGCTGTTCCATCCAGCCCGGCACTGGCAGCTTCTTTTGACGCAGGAATTCCGGGTTGAACAATTTCGACTGATAGCGCGTTCCGTAGTCGCAAAGCACGGTCACGATGGTGTGGCCGGGACCCATTTCACGCGCCAACTGGATCGCGCCGGCAATATTGATGCCGGTCGAGCCGCCGACGCACAGGCCCTCCTCCTGGATAAGGTCGAAGACGATCGGCAGTGCATCCTCGTCCGGAATCTGGAAGGAGAAATCCGGCGTGAACCCTTCCAGATTGGCGGTGACCCGCCCCTGCCCGATCCCTTCGGTGATCGAGCTGCCTTCGGATTTCAGCTCGCCGGCGGTGTAGAAACTGTAGAGCGCCGCACCGAGCGGATCGGCGAGCGCGATCTTGACGTCCTTGCTCCTGGCCTTCAGCCCGAAGGCGACGCCGGCCAGCGTTCCGCCGGAGCCGACCGCCGAGACAAAACCGTCGACCTTGCCGCCGGTCTGGGTCCAGATTTCCTCCGCCGTGGTGCGGGTATGGCCATCACGGTTGGCGACGTTGTCGAACTGATTGGCCCAGATTGCGCCGTTCGGCTCGGACCGCGCCATCTGCTCGGCCAGTCGGCCCGACAGTTTCACGTAATTGTTGGGGTTCTTATAGGGAACGGCAGGCACCTCGATCAGCTCGGCGCCGAGCAATCTGATCGTGTCCTTCTTCTCCTGGCTTTGCGTCTCAGGGATGACGATCACGGTGCGGTAGCCAAGCGCCTTGGCAACCAGCGTCAATCCGATGCCGGTGTTGCCGGCCGTCCCCTCGACGATGACCCCGCCCGGCCTCAAGAGCCCGCGCTGCTCGGCGTCGCGGATGATGAACAGCGCGGCGCGGTCCTTCACCGACTGGCCCGGATTCATGAACTCGGCCTTGCCCAGGATCTCGCAGCCGGTTTCTTCCGAGGCTTTGTTGAGGCGGATCAGAGGCGTATTGCCGATCGCTTCGATCACAGAACGGGGCATTGAGATTCCTTTATGCTAGCGGCGGAACCCTAGAAACCCGAAGCCTCGGTTTCAAGGCAAGAATTTGTCTGGTCCAGCGGCATTTCTGGGCTGCAATTCCTAAAATAGACGTCGCCTTCCGCTATTCGTTGAAGCTCCCACTGAAAAGCGCTCTTATCATTCGATTTCTTCACCGCTACAGCACAGGCTAAAAAAGTCGTAGGGCATAGCATGACTTTCTACCGGGCCAACCCGAAACACGGCGTCGCCTGGATCACGGGCGGCAGCAGCGGTATCGGCCATTCATTGGCCAAGGACCTTGCGGAGCAAGGCTATGCCGTCGCGGTGACGGCGCTCGACGACGATCCGATCGATACACTTGTTGTCGAGACGGCGCAGATGCCGGGCCATGTCACGGCCTATCCTTGCGACGTCACTGACGAGAAGCGCATGGCAAAGACAGTCGCGGCGATCGAGAAGGATCTTGGCCCGATAGTCTTGGCCGTTTTCAATGCCGGGAGCTATATTGCGACCGTCGGCGAAGACCTCATCGTCCGTGGATTTCGCCAGTCCTTCGATGTCAATTATTTCGGCATCATCAACGGCCTGGGCCGGTCATCGAACGCATGCGCGTCCGCGCCCGCGGCCATATCGTCCTGGTCGGTTCGGTCACCGCCTATTCGGCTGGCCGACCACGGCCGCCTATGGCGGCACCAAGGCGGCGGTCAATATCCTCGCAGAGTCACTGAAATACGATTTCGACAAGATGAATGTCCGCATCCAGGTGATAAATCCGGGCTTCGTCGACACCCCGCTGACCGAGAAGAATTTGCTGCCGATGCGCGGTCTGATGCCCCGTCAATCGCGCCTCGCGCCGCATGGCGCGCGGCATCAAGTCCGGCGGCTTCGAAGTCACCTTCCCGCGCCGCTTGAGCTGGGGCCTGAAGCTGCTCAGAATCCTGCCGAGACCGTTCTGCCGATGGGTCATCAGCACCGCGACCCGCTGGAAGGCGCGTCCGCTGATTTTCGACCGCAAGCCGCCGAGCGAATAGACGGGCTTCAAAGTTGGCGATCCCGCGGGCGGGACGCCGTTGCCTGTTTGCCATCGCCCCATAGGTTGCGGATTGTTGCGTGGAGTCTGCGATGGGGCGATGGATGGTGCTTGCGGTATTGGGTCTCGCCGTCGTTCTTTTCTTGGCCTTCGTGCTTGGCCCGCGCATCCAAGCTGACACCACGATCCGCTTCGATCCTTCCGTGATCGGCGATGATCCGTAAGCCTATCTGGCACGCGAGGAGGCTGCCGTACCGGGCATTCACGACGGGCTGGAAAAGGAAATCATCTGGGCCAATCCGATGGTTCACGCCAGGCGCCGCTGTCGATCGTCTATATCCACGGCTTTTCGGCGTCGAAGGGCGAGGTTCGTCCACTGCCGGACGGGGTGGCGGCAATAGTGTTCATCTCTCCGAATTTCGGCGTCAAGGCTTCCGGCGCCGAACTCCTGACCATGCCGTGGGGTCGAGAGATCGCCGAGTTGGTCGCCGGCAAGCAGCGCAGCTTCGTGCCACGCAATGCGCTGCACGAGAAATTCTGGACCTACCGCTATCCGATCGCGGCGATCCTGCCGATGGTGGCGCTGACCGAGCTTGCCTATGGCGCGCCGGTGGAGAAGGCGACGATCCCTGCCCTCTTCATCTTTTCGGATTCGGACAGGATCGTGCGGCAAGACCGCACCCGCGAAGTTGGGGCGCCGCGCACGAACTGGTGCCGGTCGATGATACCGGCGATCGGGACAACCACGTCATTGCCGGTGACGCGCTGTCGCCAGCAACCACGGCTTTCCTCGCGCAGCGCATTGTGGTGTGGGTAGAAGCGGTGGTGAAGTAGGTCTCAAGCGAAAAAGGCGACCGAAGCATCGCTCCGATCGCTTTTTTCAATTGTGAGCAACTAAGCCGAGCCCGACAGGCTCGGCCGGATGCAACTATCTGGTTACGCAGCTCGCGCCGCTGGCCGCTTGCCGCCGAAACGACGCTTGTTGTTGCCCTTGAAGGGCTTGGCGCCTTCCGGCTTACGCTCGCCGGCGAAGGCCTCGCCGAAGCGCTTCTTGCCGAAGCCGTTGTTCTGGCCGCCGGGCCGCCTGCCGTCGCGCCGGCCATTGCGGTCGTTGGCCGGCTCGAAGCTGCGCTCGTTCTTCTCGGCGGGATTGCGCTGCGGATCGGGGCTGCCGAGATGGTCGGCAACGATCGGCAGCTTGGTGCGGATGATACGCTCGACCTGGCGCAGCTTGCTGTTCTCGGACGGGTCGCAAAGCGTGATGGCGATGCCGTCCATACCGTTACGGCCGGTGCGGCCGATGCGGTGGACATAGCTCTCCGCCTCGTCCGGCAGATCGAAATTCACCACGTGGCTGATGCCGGGAACGTCGATGCCGCGCGCCGCGATATCGGTCGCCACAAGAATGCGCACCGAACCCTCGCGGAAATCGTTCAGCGCCTTCTGGCGGGCGTTCTGCGACTTGTTGCCGTGGATGACGGCGGCCTTGAAGCCGTCGCGCTCAAGATCCTTGGTCACCCTGTCGGCGCCATGCTTGGTGCGCGAAAAGATGATGACGGACTTCATCGCCTCGTCGGCAAGCATCGTCGACAGTACCTGGCGCTTCTGCTTGGTACGGGCAAAGACGACGCCCTGTACGATTTCGGCGGCCGCGGTGCTGTGAGGCGCCACTTCGACGCGGATCGGGTTCTTCAGCAGGCCCTTGGCCAGTTCGGCGATTTCGGCCGGCATGGTTGCCGAGAACAGCACCGTCTGACGGTCCGGCGCGGTCGCCCTGGCGATCCGCTTGACGTCGTTGATGAAGCCCATGTCGAGCATGCGATCGCCTTCGTCCAGCACCAGCCATTTGGTGTCGGCAAGAACGAGATCGCCCTCACGCACCAGATCGGTCAGCCGGCCCGGCGTGGCAATCAAAATGTCGACGCCGGGAGCAATCTTTTTCACCTGGCTGAAGCGCGAGACGCCGCCAAGCACGAGTGCTGTCGAGACATGCGCGCCCTTGGCGAGCAGCTTGATCATCTCTTCGATCTGCACGGCGAGTTCGCGCGTCGGCGCCAGGATCAGCGCGCGAGCGGTCTTTGGCCGGCGCTTGGTACCGAGCGCGATGATCTTCGACAGGATCG
This sequence comes from Mesorhizobium sp. M1312, assembly GCF_040318115.1. Taxonomy (NCBI): domain Bacteria; kingdom Pseudomonadati; phylum Pseudomonadota; class Alphaproteobacteria; order Hyphomicrobiales; family Phyllobacteriaceae; genus Mesorhizobium; species Mesorhizobium sp. M1312. Next base: position 233,975 of record NZ_JAMYLQ010000004.1, read on the forward strand.
GCAGCGCGAACGCCGCGGTCTTGCCGGAACCGGTCTGGGCGATGCCGAAAATGTCACGGCCTTCCAGCTGCGGCGGGATTGCCTGGGCTTGGATCGGCTTCGGATCGGTGAAGCCTGCGCCATGGGTGGCCTTGAGCAGCGCGCCCGTAATTCCAAGTGCGGCGAAACCTGAAAGTTCCCCAGTGTCCTTACCGGTCAGAGTGTTTCCGTTGGTACCGGTCAGAGTGTTTTCGTTGGTCAAAATATTCTTCTTTCACGCGGCTCATGGCCGCAAACATCGATGGCGGCAGGGCGCAACCTGCCGTCGAAAAAACTGTCATGAAACGACAAGGCGGCGGACGCTAGCGTCCGCACGGCTGCGCTGTCGTGCCCGCAGGCATCATGCCACGGGGCTTTTTCGCCGCCTTGCCGATGTGTCGGAAAGAGGGAAAACAGACGCAACCAGTCTCATTCGTCGAGAAGGCCGGATAGTCCCGGCCCAAGCGCCTATGTCGCCGCATATGGCCCAGTTGGCAGCGAAATGCAAGGGGCGTCATGCTGCAGCGCAGCGAAAACCATGGCGAAGCGGCGCTTGCGCTCCCCTGCCGCCATGATTACCACAAATCAGCTTTCCGTTTTTGGGGATCGACCGATGAAGGACGTGCTGAAGGAACTCGAGCGCCGCCGCGCCCTCGCGCGCATGGGCGGCGGCAAGGCCCGTATCGACGCTCAGCACAAGAAGGGCAAGCTCACCGCGCGCGAACGCATCGACGTCTTTCTCGACGAGGGCTCGTTCGAGGAGTTCGACATGTATGTCGAGCATCGCTCGACCGATTTCGGCATGGAGAAGACCAAGATCGCCGGCGACGGCGTCGTCACCGGCTGGGGTACCGTCAACGGCCGCCCAGTCTATGTCTTCGCCAAGGACTTTACCGTGTTCGGCGGGTCGCTGTCCGAGGCCCACGCCGAAAAAGTGGTCAAGGTGCAGGAGATGGCGCTGCGCAACCGCGCGCCGATCATCGGCTTCTACGACGCCGGCGGCGCCCGCATCCAGGAAGGCGTGGCGGCACTTGGCGGCTATGCCGAGATTTTTCAACGCAATGTGCTCGCCTCCGGCGTCATCCCGCAGATTTCACTGATCATGGGCCCTTGCGCCGGCGGCGACGTCTATTCGCCTGCCATGACCGACTTCATCTTCATGGTGCGCCACACCTCCTACATGTTCGTCACCGGGCCGGACGTGGTGAAGACCGTCACCAACGAGACGGTGACCGCCGAGAGCCTTGGCGGCGCCTTGGTCCACACGACGAAGTCCTCGATCGCCGATGGCGCTTACGACAATGACGTCGAAGCGCTGCTGCAGATGCGCCGGCTGGTCGATCTGCTGCCTGCCTCCAACACGGCTGATATCCCAGAGATCGAATGCTATCAGTCGGTCACCGATGACGATCTGTCGCTCGACCGGCTGATCCCCGACAACGCCAACAAACCCTACGATGTCAAGGAGTTGATCCTTAAAGTTGCCGACGAGGGTGACTTCTTCGAGATCCAGCAGAATTTTGCGAAAAACATCGTCACCGGCTTCGGGCGTGTCGAGGGCCGCACGGTCGGCTTCGTCGCCAATCAGCCGATGGTGCTGGCCGGCGTGCTCGATTCGGACGCCAGCCGCAAGGCGGCGCGGTTCGTGCGCTTCTGCGACTGTTTCTCGATTCCGATCGTCACCTTCGTTGATGTTCCAGGCTTTCTGCCCGGCACCGCGCAAGAATATGGCGGGCTGATCAAACACGGCGCCAAGCTCTTGTTCGCCTATGCCGAAGCGACCGTTCCGAAGATCACCGTCATCACCCGAAAGGCCTATGGCGGCGCCTATGACGTGATGGCGTCAAAGCATCTGCGCGGCGACATGAACTATGCCTGGCCGACGGCGCAGATCGCGGTGATGGGCGCCAGGGGCGCGGTCGAGATCATCTATCGCAAGGACATCGGCGATGCGGAGAAGATCGCTGCGCATACAAAGGCTTACGAGGATCGCTTCCTGTCGCCCTTCGTCGCCGCCGAGCGCGGCTATGTCGATGAGGTGATCATGCCCCATTCAACCCGCCGCCGCATTGCGCGTGCGCTCCGCATGCTCCGCAACAAGGATATGCAGAACCCCTGGAAGAAGCACGACAACATTCCGCTGTGACATCGCTGGCAACGCAAAAGCGGCCACAGAAAAAGCTCACTCCGCTTCCGCCGCGCCAAACCCCGCCCCCATCGTCGCGCGGACGGTGCCCGCCCAGGGCGTCGCATGGTTGTCTATGCGCATCTGGAAAATGAAGTAGGTCGGCGAGCAGAAGCCGACACCTTTCACCTTACCGATACCAGGCGTATCGGGCGGCAGCGACTGGCACATATAATCCTCGCGGCAGAAATGATCGGTCGAGCAAGGTGGCCGGTTGCCGCGGTTAACGGCGCCGCCGAGGCACTGGTCGAAATTATTGGTCGCCACGCAAGTATCGAATTTTTTGCCGCCGACCAGCCCGCAGATCTCGTTCGGCATCGGCTTGCCCGGCTTGAATCCGGCAAAGGCACGGTCCTTGTCATCGCAGCCGCGATAGGCGATGCCGGCCGGCACGCCGATCTTCGGCGGCCGGCAAGTGTAGGCGGTGCGCGAAATGTCGGTCGCGAAAGCCGCGAACTGGCCTGATATGCTGTAGCGGTCATTGAAAGGCTGCGCCGGGTTGCTGGTGATCGAGCCGGTCAGGCATGGATGGCCGGAGAACATCTTTTCGCTGTCTTTGGGCAACAGGCATTGCGCCAATTTCGTCCACACGCCCGACGCGCTCGCCAGCGGCGTGCAGACGGTGCCGCCGCCGCATTGCCAAGTCGTGCCGAAGCGGGCCGCATCCTCCGGCATCAGGCAAGGCATCGCCATTGCGGCCGGCGCATGGGCGACCTCACCAGCGTCCTTCCATGCGGCCGGCGGCGCAAAGGACATCGGGCGGAAGCGGTTCGGCTCTTCGCCCTCGGCGGTCGCGCGCAGCCAAGCCTCGCGCCGCGGCATCTCGGCATGAAGATGCGGTGAGATGCCGACCTCGATGCGGTTCAGCGGCGACGTCGTCCTGTCGTCGAGGCCGATGAAATGGAAACCGGCGGTCGAACCCGCCTGATGGCAACCCTGGCAGGCGCCATTGTCGAGCCGCTCGACCAGCGCTTCCGGCGTGCGCACCAGCTTCAGCGCGGAATAGTCGAGCCCAGAAAAATCCGCGGGCTGAAACAGCGGCGTGAACGAGTGATTGGCCTGCCTTGCGCTGCCGAAAGTCGACCACGAAATGACCTTCCTCGCCAGGAATTCATTGGGGATTTCATAGACGCCGAGATCGACTGCCGCGAGATTGGCGCTGACATAGTCGGCGAGTTTTGCTTTCAGCGCCGCGTCTTCGGCAAGCCGCGCCGCGTCGGGCGTGTTTTCCAGCGGTTTCTCGCTGACCGTCTCTCCGTCGATGCCAAAAATCCGCATGAGATAGGCGGCCTGCCCGCCGAATTCGGTCTCCTGGCCGGAGGGAAAGCGCACCACCTGGGCATTGAGCTCGAGCTGCTTGAAGCTCAGCCCGGCCTTTTCAAGCGGCCCGCCGATCAGCCAGCCGATGTCGACGGTCTCGTCGAGCTGCGGCGTCCAGCGCCCGGCGACGCCGACGCAGCCGCCGTCGGCGTCCGGCGCGGCGCTGTAGATGGCATTGAAGTTGAACGGCAGGCGCGAGGCCAGAACCTTGCCTTTTTTGTTGAAGCTGTAGGCAAGGCGATAGATGAAACGCACCTCGCCACAGCTTCCGTCGTCCCGCATCTCGGCGAAATCGCGCCGATCGAGCCTGTTGACGACACCGACCAGCCGGAAGCGCGCGGCGTCCGTCTTCAGCCAACGCATGTCCATGATGCGGCCGACATTGCCGTCGGTGACTTCGTAGAGCGGCCGCCCACCAGCCTTCATCTCGGCTCGTAGTGCGGCGACATCGCGTGCAACCATCTCGACGATCTGGTGATAGGCCGGCGCCTTGTCATAGAGCGTCTTCAGGTCGCCCTTGCCATTGACGCCGAAAATGCCGGCGAAATCAAAACCCCTGGCGTCGAGGGCGGCGAGCACGGCTGGATCGTCTACGATCATCACCGGACCTTCGGCACGCGCGAGATTGGCTAGGAAGAGGTTGGCGAAAATCACGGCGATCAAGGCGAGCCGGCGGTTCATTCAGCGGTCATCCAGTTGCGATTTTCGATAACCTCGCGCAGCACCGGCACCAGCGCCTGCGGCAAGTCTTCAGCGATCAGCCCTGGTCCGAAACGGCTGCCGGCCTCGGCATGGATCCAGACCGCCGCGCAGGCGGCTTCGAAAGCCGGCATGCCTTGCGCCAGGAAGCCGGCGATGATGCCCGACAGCACGTCGCCAGAACCGGCTGTGGCCAACCATGGCGCGCCGTTGCCGTTGATCGCTGCCCTGCTATCGGGCGCCGCGATCACCGTGTCCGCGCCCTTGTAGACGACGATGGCGCCGGCGTGCTCGGCGGCAGCGCGCGCCTTGGTCAGCTTGGACAGGTTCTTGTCTCCGGCGATGTCCGGAAACAGCCTGGCGAATTCGCCCTCATGCGGCGTCAGCACCAGCGCCGGCGCGTTCGGACGACGGGCGGCTTCGAACAGAACGTTCGGCGCATCGCGAAACGCGGTGATGCCATCGGCATCGAGCACCAGCCCGTTAACCCTGCCGTCTTGCCGCTGTCCGGCGGCCAGTACGGCGAGGGCAAAATCGCGTGTTTTTTCGCCGACGCCAAATCCGGGTCCGAGGACGAAAGCCGACGGCCGGCGCTCGCCAATGAATTCCTTTACGTCCACGATGCTGTCGGCCTTGCGCAACATGACCGAAGTCAGATGCGCGGCATTCACCTGCAGTCCGTTCGCCGGAGACAGCACGGTCACCGCCCCTGCTCCGCTTCTGGCTGCAGCAAGCGCCGACAGCCGTGCGGCACCCGTCGCCGACGGGCCGCCGGAAAAGACGCCGACATGGCCGCGCCTGTATTTATGGGTGTCGACGGCTGGAACCGGAAAACTCCCTAGCCAAAGCGGCGGGGTGTTCTCGAAGGTCCGCGGTTCAAGCTGCGCAATGATCCTATCGCCGATGCCGATGTCGGCAAGCACCAGCTCGCCGCACATCTCGCGCCCAGGCAACAGCAGATGGCCGGACTTTTTTCGCGCGAACGTCACCGTGATTCGGGCGCGGAATGCCTGGCCGAGAATCTGGCCGCTCTCGCCTGACACGCCTGAGGGCAGATCGACCGCGACGACAGGCAGGTTCAGTTCCGTCGTAACCTCGACCGCTCTGGCGGCATCGCCGGACAGCGGCTTGGACAGCCCTGCCCCATAAAGCGCATCGACCAGGATCGAACCCGTCTCGGCGGCAAATTCCGACAGCGGCCGAGCCCCGACCGGGCATTCCGAAGCCGCGAGCGCCGCGTCGCTGCCGGCTTTGGGCGAGCCGGACGCCCACATCAAGACGTCGACGGCGCTGTCCCGAAGAATGCGGGCGACGATATATCCGTCGCCGCCGTTGTTGCCGGGCCCGCACAACAAGTGGACGCGCCTGGCAGCCGGAAAACGGGCGAGCACCACCGCAGCGACCGCGGCACCTGCATTGCGCATCAGGCCAATGCCGTCGAGTGGTCCGGCGGAGATCGTCAACCGGTCGGCCTCAGCCATTTCGGCCGGAGACAAAACTTCATTGTTCATGGATGCCGATCCGCATTGGCTCAAGCCCGATCCTTGTGGTCAAACCCCGGTCCTTGTGTTCAAGCCCCGGTCCTTGTGTTCAAACATTGTCCAGTTTTCGGTTCGAAGCAAACGGTGATGAGATGGCACGATCTATAAGCACATCATTGGGGACAATGGCTTCGCCGAAGCACATTTGCCTGCGAAATGCTCTGTCTGCCCAATTATTGTGCGGACGGAAGGAACGACAATGTGTAGGTTCCCAGTATCCATGACGCATCCAACGCAGCGAATGACGCGGAATTTACCCCCCAACGCGGCATGGTATCGAAATCGCGTGATACCGCTTCAAATCCCTCAAATTGGCACAGTTCGTGCTTGAAGGAGGCGCAAGCGGGGCTCACAACCCGTCTTTTTTGGCAGTGGAGGCCACTTTTTACATGAAAAAGATCGAAGCGATCATCAAGCCGTTCAAGCTAGACGAAGTGAAGGAAGCGCTTCAGGAGGCCGGGCTGCAAGGCATCACCGTGACGGAAGCCAAGGGCTTTGGCCGCCAGAAGGGCCATACCGAACTCTATCGCGGCGCTGAATATGTCGTGGATTTTCTGCCCAAGGTGAAAATCGAGGTCGTGCTCGGCGACGACGCGGTCGAAGGCGCGATCGAAGCCATTCGCAAGGCGGCCCAGACCGGCCGCATCGGCGACGGCAAGATCTTCGTCTCCAACATCGAGGAAGTCGTGCGCATCCGCACCGGCGAAACAGGGATGGACGCGGTCTGAGCTTTCTGATTTCAGATCATCTCCTCGAAACGTCATTACACAGGGAAACATGACATGACGACAGCCAAAGACATCATGAAGCAGATCAAGGACAACGACGTGAAATTCGTTGACCTGCGCTTCACAGATCCGAAGGGCAAGCTGCAGCACGTGACGATGGATGTCGTTGAGGTCGAGGAAGACATGTTTGCCGACGGCGTCATGTTCGACGGATCCTCCATCGCCGGCTGGAAGGCGATCAACGAGTCCGACATGGTGCTGATGCCCGACACCGAGACGGTGCATATGGACCCGTTCTTCGCGCAGTCGACCATGGTCATCCTGTGCGACATCCTCGATCCGATCTCCGGAGAATCCTACAACCGCGACCCGCGCGGCACCGCCAAGAAGGCCGAAGCCTACATGAAGGCGGAAGGCATCGGCGATCAGATCTTCGTCGGCCCGGAAGCCGAGTTCTTCGTATTCGACGACGTCAAGTACAAGGCCGACCCGTACAACACCGGCTTCAAGCTCGACTCCACCGAATTGCCGTCCAACGACGACACCGACTATGAGACCGGCAACCTCGGTCATCGTCCGCGCATCAAGGGCGGCTATTTCCCGGTGCCGCCGATCGACTCGGCGCAGGACATGCGCTCGGAGATGCTGACCGTACTCGCCGAAATGGGCGTGCGCGTCGAAAAGCATCACCACGAAGTGGCCGCTGCCCAGCACGAACTCGGTATCAAGTTCGACACCCTGGTCCGCAACGCCGACAAGATGCTGATCTACAAATATGTCGTGCACCAGGTCGCCAATGCCTATGGCAAGACGGCCACCTTCATGCCGAAGCCGGTCTTCGGCGACAACGGCTCGGGCATGCACGTCCACCAGTCGATCTGGAAGGAAGGCAAGCCGACCTTCGCTGGCAATGAATATGCCGGCCTGTCTGAGAGCTGCCTGTTTTACATCGGCGGCATCATCAAGCACGCCAAGGCGATCAACGCTTTCACCAACCCACTGACCAACTCATACAAGCGTCTGGTGCCGGGCTATGAAGCGCCGGTGCTGCTCGCCTATTCGGCTCGCAACCGCTCTGCCTCCTGCCGCATTCCATTCGGCTCGTCGCCGAAGTCCAAGCGCGTCGAGGTCCGCTTCCCCGATCCGGGCGCAAACCCCTACCTCGCCTTTGCCGCCATGCTGATGGCCGGCCTCGACGGCATCAAGAACAAGATCCATCCCGGCCAGCCGATGGACAAGGATCTCTACGACCTGCCGCCGAAGGAACTGAAGAAGATCCCGACCGTCTGCGGCTCGCTTCGGGAAGCGCTGCAGAGCCTCGACAAGGACCGTGGCTTCCTGAAGGCTGGCGGCGTGTTCGACGACGACCAGATCGACAGCTATATCGAGCTCAAGATGGCCGAAGTGATGCGCTTCGAAATGACCCCGCATCCGGTCGAGTACGACATGTATTATTCGGTCTGAGCCGGATCGATCAACAGACAGCAAAACCCGCCGGAGCGATCCGGCGGGGTTTGTTTGGGATGGAGACACTCAATCGAGCAGTTGGTGTTGTCGCCCTGGCAAAACGCCGAGGCGACGAAGAGCAGTCACGGCGCAGACCTGAGGTCTACGCCGCGACGAATGCTCAAGCGGCAGCCGAAACCTCGGCGCTGGCCGGGACGCTGGCGATCGTCTTCAGGATCTGGGAAGCGATCTGGTAGGGATCGCCCTGCGAGTTCGGGCGGCGATCCTCGAGATAACCCTTATAGCCGTTGTTGATGAAGGAATGCGGCACTCGGATCGAGGCGCCGCGGTCGGCGATGCCATAGCTGAACCTGTTCCACGGCGCGGTCTCATGCTTGCCGGTCAAACGCTTGTCGTTGTCCGGGCCATAGACGGCGATGTGATCCATCAGGTTTTTGTCGAAGGCGGCCATCAGCGCCTCGAAATAGGCCTTGCCGCCGACCTCGCGCATATGGGCGGTTGAGAAGTTGGCGTGCATGCCGGAACCGTTCCAGTCGGTGTCGCCGAGCGGCTTGCAGTGATATTCGATGTCGATGCCGTATTTCTCGGTGAGGCGCTGCATCAGGTAGCGGGCTATCCACATCTGGTCGGCGGCCTTTTTGGAGCCCTTGCCGAAAATCTGGAATTCCCACTGGCCTTTGGCGACCTCGGCGTTGATGCCTTCATGGTTGATGCCGGCGGCAAGGCAGAGGTCGAGATGCTCCTCGACGATCTGCCTGGCGACGCTGCCGACATTGCTGTAGCCGACGCCGGTGTAGTACGGGCCTTGCGGCGCAGGATAGCCACTTTCGGGGAAGCCGAGCGGGCGGCCGTCCTTGTAGAAGAAATACTCCTGCTCGAAGCCGAACCAGGCGCCCTCGTCGTCGAGGATGGTGGCGCGCTTGTTGGATGCATGCGGCGTAACGCCGTCCGGCATCATAACTTCGCACATGACGAGTACGCCATTGGTGCGCGCGGGATCCGGATAGATGGCGACCGGCTTCAGCACGCAGTCGGACGAGTGGCCCTCGGCCTGCATGGTCGAAGAACCGTCGAAGCCCCACAGCGGAAGCTGGTCGAGCGTCGGGAACTCAGCATATTCCTTGATCTGCGTCTTTCCGCGAAGGTTGGGAACCGGGGTGTATCCATCGAGCCAAATGTACTCGAGCTTGTATTTCGTCATTCTAGCCTCTCGTTGCTTTGATCACCGAACCTTGGACGGCGCCGGCGTGCCAGCCACCCTGCAGCCGACCTGCCGGATTATTAAAAAGCAATTCGTGTGCCATTTTCACCGGCAAAGGATGCGACAAAACTGACGCCGTATTCCGACAAATTCGTTGCGTCGTCATCGCAATGCGTCCAGATCAATCACACGTATGTTTTGTATAAAAAATAGGCAGTTGCTGATCTTTCTATAATCATGTTGCCTAACTGGATTGCAGAACCTATCTTCGGGAAAGATTGGATCGGCAAGGCTCTGCAGAAGAAAGGAGACCGACAATGGAAATCACCCCTATCCGTCAGTCGGCCAATATTCTGATGTTCCCGGTGGCAGCGCGCGCTTCTGCCTCAAATTTAAGCGGAAAGGCTAAGTTCGCGGCAGAACTTGCTTCATTGCGCAACCGTACGGATTTCGGAAGCGGCTGGTATCACGAAGCGGCCATCGAGGAAGAGAAACAGGAGCGGAAGAGCTAAAGTCCCTTCCTTCCGCCTCGCTTCCGACGAATTGAAAAGCCCGGCGCGATCGCTCGCGCCGGGCTTTGCATTTTTGCTATCGGCCAGCCTTGGGTCTTGGCGTGAAGGTCCGCCCAGCGTATCCGATGTAAAAGGCGTCGATGACCGGCGATCGCGGTCAGCCCTTGAGCGCATCGAGAAGGCCGACGGCGGCCATCATGTCGCGCTTGCGGTGGGCACGGCGGGCGACAGCCTCCGCGTCATGGCCCCAGTGCTCGGCCTGCCAGTCCTCGTCGACATGGCCGGCAGTCCAGGCGGCGTCGCCGTCGATCTCGCCGAAATCGACGGCCAGCGCCAGCAGCGCCGATCCCGTTAGCGACGTCATGACATGGATGGCCGCCAGTCCTAGCGGGTCGGCACGCTGGGCAAGATGAACACCGAGCACCGCGATACTCTCGCGCGGCTGTTCGACATGGATCACCCCCTCGGCTAGGTGAAACCGTGCGCCAAGCGCGCTCCGCGCCCAGTCGATGATGGGATCCCAATGTTCGTTCTGCCGGTCGACCAGCCCCCGTGGGGTCTCGGCGCGATAGCAGAGCAGGTCGGACGAGGCGAAGCGCAGGATGTCCTCCAGAACCGCTTGCGGGTCGCTGGCGACACCGTCGATGGCGGTGTTGACCAGACGCATGACCGGCATCGTCACCGGGTCGATGGTGTCACCTTGCGCAGCGAACTCGTCGGCGACCAGAGTGGCCGCTTTTTCGGTCGGCAGCACCAGCAGCGCCTTGCCCGGCGTGCGAACCGGCTTGCCATCGAGATGAATGGCAAAACCATCTTCGGCCGGTGCGACCGAAACGGCTTTGTAGAAGCGTTTTGGCAGGTGCGTCTTCATCTGGATTTGGGCACGGCGCACCGGATCCGGATCGGAAAGCTGCTTTCCCGCTTCGAGGTCATTGAGAATATCGCGCATGCCGGAGCCTTTCATCCGGGGATCTGTTTTCGGGCCGGCCGATTCACAATGATCAGTCCGGCTGCGATGAGGCCGAGTGCCAGGAAAATACGAACGGTCAGCGGCTCGTTCAAGAAGATGGCGCCGCACAGCACGCCGAACACCGGCGACAGGAAGGTGAAGCTCGACAGGCCCGATGCCGGATAGCGCCTGAGCAGCCAGAACCAGAGCACATAGGTGAAGGCGACGATGTAGACCGCCTGAAAAAGCAGAGCCAAGGTCGGCAAAGCGGCGAAGTCGCGGACAGGCGGCCCGGCGAAAGGCGCCACCAAGGCGCCGACCACGGCAGCGCCGGCCAATTGGTAGAGCAGCAATTTCTCGGCGCTCGTTTCCGCCAATTTCGTCCGCTTGATGACGATGTTGGTCAAGGCCCACAGAATGCCGGCGCCAAGACTGAGCAGATCACCGGTCAGTGTCGCACCATTATCGGCGCTCAACTGGTCGGAGAATACCGCGACCAATCCGGCGAATGCGAGCAGAAGTCCTAGGAGCCGGCGCGCGGTGATGCGTTCGTTCAGCAGGAAATGCCCGCCGACCAGTACCCAGAACGGCATGGTGTTGACCAGCAAGGTGTTGCGCGCGACGGTCGTCTGTTCGAGCCCGACATAAAGAAACAGGAACTCGAGACCAAAAAGCGCGCCTGCCAGAATGCCGGCGACAAGCGTTCCGTCGCGGGTAAAAAGCACAATGCCGCGCCAGTGGCACCAGATGAGAACGCACAGCCCGCCAATGATCGACCGCGCGATCGACAGGAAAACAGGATCATAGCCGGCATAGGAGATCTTGGCGGCGACGTAGTTCAGCCCCCAGGAAAAGGTCAGTCCGACCATGATGGCGGCGGCCGCCATGTCGACCCTGTCGCGGCGGTCGAGTGTATCGGTTGCGATACCCATGGGCCCTAGTCTTCCGCGCTCGCGTCGTCGAAGCCGATCAGGTTCCAGCTCTGGCGCATATGCGGCGGCATCGGTGCGGTGACGTCGATAAAACCCTTGTCGGGATGCGGGATGACGATGCGGCGCGCGTGCAGGTGCAAGCGGTTCTGCATACCGCCGGGAAAATCCCAATTGGTGTCGGCCTCGAAATATTTGGGGTCGCCGATGATCGGGCAGCCGATGTGAGCGGCATGGACGCGAAGCTGGTGGGTACGGCCGGTATAGGGTTCCATTTCCAGCCAGGACAGGGTCTGCGCCGCCTGTTCGACGATCCGGTAATAGGACACCGCGTGGTCGGCGCCCTTTTCGCCATGCTTGGCGACGCGCACGCGGTCGCCGTCGGGTGTCGGCTCCTTGATCAGCCAGGTCGAGATCTTGTCCTCGCGCTTCGGCGGCACGCCCTTGACCAGCGCCCAATAAGTCTTCTTGGTCTCACGCGCCCGGAAGGCCTCGGCAAGCTTCATGGCGGCGAGCCTGGTGCGGGCGACGACCAGCACGCCTGACGTGTCGCGGTCGAGCCGGTGCACCAGACGCGGTTTCTCGCCCTTCTGGTTGCGCCAGGCTTCCAGCATGTCGTCGACATTGCGGGTGACACCCGAGCCACCCTGAACGGCAAGGCCTGCAGGCTTGTTGAAGACGAAGACTTTCGGATCTTCATGGATCAGCATCTTGGCCAGAACGTCGGCGTCGCCCTGGTTGCGGATCGAGTGACCGGTGAGCGGGCTCTCGCCCTTCTTGTCCACTTCGAGCGGCGGAATGCGGACCATCTGGCCTGGCTCGACGCGGGTATCGGCTTTCACCCTGCCACCGTCGACACGGATCTGGCCGGATCGCAGCAGCTTTTGCAGATGGCCAAAGCCAAGGCCCGGAAAATGGGTCTTGAACCAGCGGTCGAGCCGCATGCCCGCCTCGCCGGCCTCCACCGTGATCTGTTCTACGCCTGCCATTGTCTCGCTTACCCGTTTCTAGCGCATGACCTGAAATCGATTTTCGGAAAGGGTCATGCGCAAAATCAAAATGCTACGGCGTCCTTTGCGCGTCCTAAGGGACACGCGGCGATGTAAGCGGGGGCAATAGCATTAAGGCAGGCTTCTTGCGAGCCAAAGACCCAGAAACAGGGCAATGATCGCGCCAATGAGGCTGGCAAGGGCATATCCGAATGCCGGCAGCGTCGCGCCACGCTCCCACAGCGTCGCGAAATCGAGCGAAAAGGCGGAGAAGGTGGTGAAGCCGCCGAGGATGCCGGTGGCAACGAACAGCCGAAGCTCGTTCGATCCGCCGTAGCGCCGCGCCAGGGTCGTGATGAACAGACCCATGGCAAAGGAGCCGACAATGTTGATCGCCATCGTGCCCCAGGGAAAACTCGGGCCGACAAGACGCAGCGCGACGAAATTGGCGACGTGGCGCAGCCCCGCACCAATAGCGCCGCCTGCGGCAACGAGGAGGAGATTAATCATCGCCGTTTACTGCCCTTACAGGGCACTCCCGGTCAACCCCTGCCTCCTGAGCGGAATTGCGGCGAGCCTACTTTTGCCTCTCGCCGCGCAGCTTCGCCCAATAGTCGAGCCGTTTCCTGATATCACGCTCGAAACCGCGCTCCGGCGGATCATAGAATGTGCGGCGGCCCATCTTTTCCGGAAAATAATCCTGTCCGGAAAAAGCGTCTGGCTCGTCGTGGTCGTAACGGTAGCCCGCGCCGTAATCTTCTTCTTTCATCAGCTTGGTCGGCGCGTTGAGGATGTGTTTGGGCGGCAGCAGCGAGCCGAACTCCTTCGCAGCCTGTGTGGCGGCCTTGAAGGCGGTGTAGACGGCGTTGGATTTGGGCGCGCTGGCGAGATAGACGGTGGCCTCGGCGAAGGCGAGCTCGCCCTCTGGCGAGCCCAGGTAGTCGTAGGCATCCTTGGCGGCATTGGCGATGACCAGCGCCTGCGGGTCGGCCAGCCCGATATCCTCCATCGCCATGCGCACTAGGCGGCGGCCGAGATAGAGCGGATCTTCGCCGGCGTCGAACATGCGGGCGAGATAATAGAGGGCGGCGTCCGGGTCGGAGCCGCGCACCGATTTGTGCAGGGCCGAGATCAGATTGTAATGGCCGTCCTGGCCCTTGTCGTAGATCGGCGCGCGGCGCTGGACGATGCGCTGCAGACCCTCGGCGCCAAACACCTCGCCTGACTTGGCGGCGCGCCAGACCTCTTCGGCCAGCGTCAGCGCCGCACGGCCATCGCCATCGCTCATGCGGACGAGCATCGCCCTCGCCTCGTCGTCGAGCGGCAGCGCCCTGCCCTCGGTGTGCTCGGCACGCACCAGCAGCTTGGCAATGCTATCCTCACCGAGCGAATGGAAGACCAGCACGCGGGCGCGGGATAGAAGCGCCGCATTCAGCTCGAAGGACGGGTTCTCGGTGGTAGCGCCAACCAGCACGACGGTGCCGTCTTCCATGACGGGCAGAAAACTGTCCTGCTGGGCGCGGTTGAAGCGATGGATCTCGTCGACGAAGAGCAGCGTCTGACGGCCGTTGGAGCGGCGCAGCTTCGCCGCCTCGAACACTTTCTTCAAGTCGGCGACACCGGAAAACACCGCCGATATCTGTTGGAAGGCAAGGCTGGTTTCGCCGGCAAGCAGCCGCGCGACCGTGGTCTTGCCCGTCCCGGGCGGCCCCCAGAAGATCATAGAGCCGAGCGAACCGGAACCGATCAGCCGCGTCAGTGCGCCGTCGGGCCCGGTCAGATGCTCCTGGCCAACGACCTCGCTGAGGTTCTTCGGGCGCAGTCGGTCGGCCAGCGGCCTGCCGGGCGGCGCCTTTTCCGGTTCATCGACGCTGAACAGATCGGCCATGCACTTCTTTTCGTTGGAGCGCGATCTCGTCCGAAGGATCGAGGCTCGGGCTCAGTAACGCAACACCTGGCGCAGTATCTGCCCGCCGCGCTCGACGGTAAAGCGCCACCAGCGCGTCTCCTGCATGGCTGCCTGTTCCAGGGTCGCGGCAGTATTGATGGTCAAGCCGTTGACCTCGCGAACGATGTCGCCCGGCTGGAAGCCGAAATCGGCTGCGGGCGAACCGCGATTGATGTCGATCACGGTAACACCCTTGACATCCGTGCGCATGCCGAGCCGCTGGGCGAGCCGCGGCGACAGTTCCGCAACCTTGGCACCGGAGAACGGGCTGCGACCGCGCAGTGTCACTTCCGCGAGTTTTGCACCTTCCGGCGCACGCTCCAGCGCGATGTCCATCGTCGCTTGCTGGCCTTTGCTCAGAACGGCGAAGCTGGCATTGGTGCCGATCGACAGCGTCGCCATCCGGTAATCCAGCGCCTCGATACTCTCGACCGGCGTGCCGTTGAGCGACAGCACGACATCGCCGGGCTTGAGCCCCGCCGTGGCCGCCGGCCCGGCTTCTTCGACGGTCGAAACCAGCGCCCCGGTCGGGGTCTCCAGACCAAGCGATTCGGCGATCTGCGGCGTCACGCGCTCGAATTCGGCACCGATATAGGGCCGCTCGAAGAAGTCGCGCCCGGCCTTGGCCGCATCGGCAAACGCGCGAACCATGTTGGAGGGAATAGCAAAGCCGATGCCGATCGAGCCGCCGCTGCGGCTGTAGATCGCCGTGTTGATGCCGACCAGTTGGCCACCCATGTTGATCAGCGCACCGCCGGAATTGCCGGGGTTGATCGCGGCGTCGGTCTGGATGAAGAAACTGGAATCGGAAACGCCGATGTGGCTGCGAGCAAGCGCCGAAACGATGCCGCTGGTGGTGGTCTGGCCGACACCGAAAGGGTTGCCGATGGCCAACAACAGGTCGCCAACCTCGAGCGCGTCGGAATCGCCGATGGCGACGACCGGAAATGGCTTGTCAGCGGAGATCTTGAGCACGGCGAGGTCAAGCGTCTCGTCCTTGAGCAGCACCTTGCTGTCGAATTCACGCCCGTCCGCTGTGGCGACCTTGACCTGATCGGCGTCCTTGATGAGGTGGAAATTGGTGACCACTATGCCTGTCGGATCGACCAGCACGCCGGAGCCGAGCGAGGACTGCGCGCGCGGCTGCGAACGGCCGAAGAACTCTTCGAAGAAAGGATCGCCGTCGAAGGGCGACCTCAACTTGGCCGTTTGCGAGGCATAGACATTGACCACGGCCGGCGCTGTCTGCTTGACCAGCGGTGCGAAAGACAGTTGCACCTCCTCGCGGCCGAAAGGCACCCGCTTGTCTGGACCGGAGGTGGCATTTTCGCCTTCGGCGCCGCGCAGCATGTCGGTCAGCACATCGGACAGGCCGGGATCGGCCTTTGTGTCCTGAGCCAACGCCTGCCTGGCCGCCGGCACGACTGCCAGCGCCATCAAGGCGCAGAGTAGAACAAGGGACAGCCGTTTTACGCGCATTCCGAATCCTCCGGGTCGGGCGCCATTGTCCCGACGATTGTGCAAAATGAAAGGCTAAGGCAATGAAATCGAATTATTTTCGAGGAGAAGACATGAGCTGAGTCAAGAAAATCGCCGCAAATGCTCCCTGCCGCTCCCGGAATGCAAAAAGGGGCCCGCAGGGCCCCTTTGAACTCTTTCAGCAAACCAAAGCTTATGCGGCTGCGGCTTCCTCTTCGGTGCCTTCGGCCTCGATGCGGGCACGGTCGCCGGCGCCTTTGGCCGAGGTGTCGCGATCGACGAACTCGATGACCGCCATGGCGGCATTGTCGCCGTGGCGGAAGCCCGCCTTCATGATGCGCAGATAGCCGCCGTTGCGGGTGGCATAGCGCGGCGCGATCGTGTCGAACAGGCGCTTGACGACGCCTTCATTGCCGATCTGGGCAATCACCTGGCGGCGGGCATGCAGATCGCCGCGCTTGCCGAGCGTCACCAGCTTCTCGACGATCGGACGCAGATCCTTCGCCTTCGGCAAGGTGGTGAGGATCTGCTCATGCTCGATGAGCGATACGGCAAGGTTGGCAAACATCGACTTGCGGTGGCTTATGCTGCGGGCGAACCGGCGGCCTTTAAATCCGTGGCGCATGGCTCTTCTCCTTCATTCCGGGTTCAAGAGGCCACAGCCTCTGTTGGTTAGCCGCGTGATCTTATCCGAAAAGTCTGCAGCTTTTTGCTGCGCTGACCTTCGGTTCGGGATCAAGCTTAGTATTGATCTTCGTAACGCTTGGCGAGGTCTTCGATGTTTTCCGGCGGCCAATCCGGCACTTCCATGCCGAGGTGCAGGCCCATCGCCGCCAGGACTTCCTTGATCTCGTTCAGCGATTTGCGGCCGAAGTTCGGGGTGCGCAGCATCTCGGCTTCGGTCTTCTGGATAAGGTCGCCGATATAGACGATGTTGTCGTTCTTCAGGCAGTTGGCCGAACGCACCGAAAGCTCGAGCTCGTCGACCTTCTTGAGCAGCGCCGGGTTGAAGGCAAGCTCGGTCACCTGTTCGGCGGCGACTTCCTTCTGCGGCTCGTCGAAATTGACGAACAGGCCAAGCTGGTCTTGCAGGATGCGGGCGGCGAAAGCCACCGCGTCCTCGCCCGAGATCGAACCGTCGGTGTCAATCGTCATGGTCAGCTTGTCATAGTCGAGAACCTGGCCCTCGCGGGTGTTCTCGACCTTGTAGGAGACCTTCTTGACCGGCGAGTAGAGGCTGTCGACCGGGATGAGGCCGATCGGCGCGTCTTCAGCCCGATTGCGGTCGGCCGGCACATAGCCCTTGCCGGTATCGACGGTGAACTCCATGCGGATTTCAGCGCCCTCGTCCAGCGTGCAGATGACGTGGTCGGGATTGAGGATCTCGACGTCGCCGACCGTCTGGATGTCGCCGGCGAGGACAGCGCCCGGTCCCTGCTTGCGCACGACCATGCGCTTGGGGCCGTCACCTTCCATGCGTATGGCGATTTCCTTGATGTTCAAGACGATATCGGTCACGTCCTCGCGTACGCCGGCGATGGACGAGAATTCATGCAAAACGCCGTCGATCTGCACGGCGGTCACAGCCGCGCCACGCAGCGAAGACAGAAGCACGCGACGCAGCGCATTGCCGAGGGTGAGACCAAAGCCGCGCTCGAGCGGCTCGGCGACCAGCGTGGTCAGCGTCTTCTTCTTCGACGAAAACTCGATCTTGTTCGGCTTGATCAGTTCCTGCCAATTTTTCTGGATCATAATGCTTTCCTTCCGTTGACCCGCCACCATCCAATCGTGGCGGGCGACCTGGAATGCCGTGGAGGAACGCTACTGGGCGTTCGCGCGGCGTTCGGTAATTCTTAGACGCGGCGCTTCTTGCGCGGGCGGCAGCCATTGTGCGGGATCGGCGTCACATCACGGATCGAGGTGATGGTGAAGCCAGCTGCCTGCAATGCCCGCAGCGCCGATTCACGACCGGAACCGGGTCCGCAGACCTCGACCTCGAGCATGCGCATGCCGTGTTCCTGGGCCTTCTTGGCAACGTCCTCGGCAGCCATCTGGGCAGCAAACGGCGTCGACTTGCGAGATCCCTTGAAGCCCTGGGCTCCCGCCGACGACCAGGCAATCGAATTGCCCTGCGCGTCGGTGATGGTGATCATTGTGTTGTTGAAGGTCGAGTTGACGTGGGCAACGCCCGACGAGATATTCTTGCGTTCGCGACGGCGAACACGTGTGGCTTCCTTGGCCATGATGGTCCTTTCAGTTGATCTCTACACCGCCGTAATGCCAGCGGCTCCACCTGGTAGGAGTAGGGGAATAGGGCAGCAGGGGAGTATGTCTTGGCCGCGGACGCCCGCGCCGTATCACATACTGCCCTACTGCCCTACTCCCATATTCCCTTAAATTACTTCTTCTTGCCGGCGATCGACTTGGCCGGGCCCTTGCGGGTGCGCGCATTGGTATGCGTGCGCTGGCCGCGAACCGGCAGCGAGCGGCGATGACGCAGGCCGCGATAGCAGCCGAGGTCCATGAGCCGCTTGATGTTCATCGACACTTCGCGGCGCAGATCGCCCTCGACCTGATAGTCGCGGTCGATCGTCTCGCGGATCTGCAGCACTTCCGCGTCGGTCAGCTGGTTGACGCGGCGCTCGGCCGGGATGCCGACCTTGTCGACGATCTCCTGGGCGAAGTTCTTGCCAATGCCGTGAATGTACTGAAGCGCAATGACGACGCGCTTGTTGGTCGGAATGTTGACGCCGGCTATACGAGCCATGTACTTCTCTGCTCCATGTGGGCCGGACAAGCCGGCGCTATCAAAGTTGCCCCGCGTCCGGTGGAGGCCGGCCCATGCGGGAGTTTCCAGTTCAAAGCGGCTGCCTTGCCCTTGCGGGCAAGCAAGCCTCATGCCTGATAGGAAGACGGGCCGCCATACCCCAGCGAACCGCTCCAGTCAAGCGTAATCGTTTATTTTCCGTGCGCAGACCCCTGGGTCGCCCCTTGCGTCGCAGCCGTGAGCACCACTTCGATCTGTCGCGTCACCGCATCGATGTCGGCCATGCCGTCGACACCTCTGAGCTTGCCCTTGGCATAGTAGTAGCCGATCAGCGGCGACGTTTTCTTGTAGTACTCCTTCAGGCGCTCTTCGAACACCGCCGGGTTGTCGTCCTTGCGCACCGGCAGACCCGCGGCCTTGGCCTCTTCGACGCGCTTGCCGATTCGACCAACCAGCGCCTTGTCGTCGACGACAAGTTCGATGACAGCGTCGAGAGTGAGGCCGCGATCCGAGAGCATCGATTCAACCGCGTCCGCCTGCACCAAGGTTCGCGGGTATCCGTCAAGGATGAATCCCCCCGCGCAATCGGCCTGATCGATACGTTCGGCCACGATGGCGTTGACGACGGCGTCGGAAACCAGTTCGCCAGCATCCATGACAGCCTTGGCGCGCTTGCCGACTTCGGTGCCGGCCTGGACAGCGGCGCGCAGCATATCGCCCGTGGAGAGTTGGGGTATGCGGTATTTTTCTACCAGTCTTTGTGCTTGCGTCCCCTTGCCCGCCCCTGGCGGTCCAAGCAATATCAACCTCATCTGGCCTTTTTCCCCCCGCGCAGCTTCGACTTCTTGATCAGGCCCTCATACTGGTGCGCGATCAGGTGACCCTGAATCTGCGCCACCGTATCGAGCGTTACACTGACCACGATCAGAAGCGATGTGCCACCGAGGTAGAATGGTACGCCAGTCGCTGAAATCAGGAACTCGGGCAGCAGACACACCAGCACCAGATAAATGGCGCCGACGACGGTGATGCGGGTGAGAACATAGTCGATGTAATCGGCGGTGCGCTCGCCCGGACGGTAGCCCGGAATGAAACCCGAATGCTTCTTGAGCTGGTCGGCGGTGTCCTTCGGGTTGAAGACGATCGCCGTATAGAAGAAGGCGAAAAACACGATCATCGCCGCATAGAACGCCATGTAGAGCGGCTGGCCATGGCCGAGTGCCGCCAGGATGGTGCTGGCCCAGGCAGGCATGCTGGTCGTCTGCGAGAAGCCGGCGACCGTCGCCGGCAGCAACAGCAGCGAAGAGGCGAAGATCGGCGGAATGACGCCGGCCGTGTTGAGCTTGAGCGGCAGGTGCGAGGTGTCGCCCTGGAACATGCGGTTGCCGACCTGGCGCTTTGGATACTGGATCAGCAAGCGCCGCTGGGCGCGCTCGAAGAACACGATCAGCGCGATGACGACGACGGCAAGAACGATAATCGCCAGGATCAGGCCGGTCGACAGCGCGCCGGTGCGGCCAAGTTCCAGCGTACCGGAGATGGCTTGCGGCAGGCCGGCGACGATGCCGGAAAAGATGATCAGCGAAATGCCGTTGCCGATGCCGCGGGCGGTGATCTGCTCGCCGAGCCACATCAGGAACATGGTGCCGCCGACCAGCGTGATGACGGTCGAGATGCGGAAGAACATGCCGGGATCACTGACGATGCCGTTGCCGCCTTCCAGTCCGACCGCAATGCCGTAAGCCTGGACCAGGGCCAAAAGCACGGTGCCGTAGCGGGTATACTGGTTGATGACCTTGCGGCCCTGTTCGCCTTCCTTCTTCAACGCCTCCAGAGTCGGGATGACGGAGGTCATCAGCTGCATGATGATGGAAGCGGAGATATAGGGCATGATGCCGAGGGCAAAGATCGCCATGCGCTCCACGGCGCCGCCGGCGAACATATTGAACATGCCAAGCACGCCCTTGCTCTGCGACGAGAAGGCCTGGGCGAAAGCGTCGGGATTGATGCCCGGCAGCGGGATATAGGTGCCGAGGCGGTAGACGAGCAGCGCGCCGATGGTGAACCAGATGCGCTTCTTCAGATCCTCCGCCTTGGCGAAGGCCGAGAAATTCAGATTCGAGGCTAGTTGTTCAGCAGCCGAAGCCATGCCTGATTCTCCGCTTGGTCACGCTCGATGGCCCGCAACTCAGGCGGCGCGTGTCACCGAAGCTCACGAGATAAGCTCCGGACTGCAAACATGCAAGCGGCCGCGTTGATGCGGCCGCCATATTGATCGGATCAAAGCGCAATCGAAAGCGAAACGTGTCCCACTCTTGCCGATCGCGCTTCAAATCGCCGTTACTCGGCGGCTGCCTTTTCCGGCAGCTTCACCGAACCGCCGGCCTTTTCGATCTTCTCGATGGCCGCCTTGGAGGCGCCGGCCACATCGAAGGCGAGCTTCGACTTGATGTCGCCGTCCGAGAGGATGCGCACGCCGTCCTTGACGCGGCGGATGACGCCGGCCGCGACCAGCGCTTCGGCCGTCACTGTCGTCTTGGCGTCGAGCTTCTTGGCGTCGAGCGCGGCCTGGATGCGGGCCAGCGACACGACGGCAAAGCTCTTGGCGAAGATGTTGTTGAAGCCACGCTTCGGCAGGCGCCGATAGAGCGGCATCTGGCCGCCCTCGAAGCCGTTTATGGCAACGCCGGAGCGTGCCTTCTGACCCTTGACGCCGCGACCGCCGGTCTTGCCCGAACCGGAACCGATGCCGCGGCCGAGACGCTTCTTGGAATGCGTCGCGCCGTCCTTGTCACGCAGATCGTTGAGTTTCATCTGAGTTCTCCTGCGCTCTGGTTCAGCCCTCGTCCACGACGCGGACGAGATGCTGGACGGCAGCGATCATGCCGCGCACGGAGGGGGTGTCCTCCAGCGTGCGCTGCTTGTGCATCTTGTTGAGGCCGAGGCCGACCAGCGTCGCCCGCTGCTCTTTCGGCCGGCGGATCGGCGAACCGATCTGCTCGACGGTGACGGTCTTGGTTGCTTTCTTGGCCATGGTCAAATCCCTGGTCAGATCAGACTATTCTTCGGCCGCAACGGCGGTGCCGCGGCGGGCCTGAAGGGTCGAATACTTGATGCCGCGAGCGGCAGCCACATCCTTGGGATGCATCTGGCTCTTCAGCGCGTCGAAGGTGGCACGAACCATGTTGTAGGGGTTCGACGAACCCATCGACTTGGCAACCACGTCATGCATGCCGAGCGTCTCGAAGACGGCGCGCATCGGGCCGCCGGCGATGATGCCGGTACCCTGCTTGGCAGCGCGCAGCAAGACGCGTCCAGCACCCCAGCGTCCTTCGACGTCGTGGTGCAGCGTACGGCCCGAGCGCAGCGGCACGAAGATCATGTCGCGCTTGGCCGATTCGGTCGCCTTGCGGATCGCCTCAGGCACTTCGCGCGCCTTGCCGTGGCCGAAGCCGACGCGACCCTTCTGGTCGCCGACGACGACGAGTGCTGCAAAGCCGAAGCGCCGGCCGCCCTTGACGACCTTGGCGACACGGTTGATGTGGACGAGCTTGTCCACCATGCCGTCGTCGCGCTCTTCGCGATCACGGCCGCGGCCGCCATCCCTACGTTCCTGTGCCATATCCTGTTCCTTGTTTTTTTCCGGAAGCACGGTTGATGATGATATCCGGCACCTCTGCGGGTTGCCGGGGGCGAAACTCATTTTTCCCTTCGCATGATCTTATCCGAAAAGTCTGCAACTTTTTGCTGCGCTGACCTCCGGTTCGGGATCATGCTTAGAAGCTCAAGCCACCTTCACGGGCGGCCTCGGCCAGCGCCTTGACGCGGCCGTGATAGATGTACGGTCCGCGGTCGAAGACGACTTCCTTGACGCCGGCCTTCGAAGCGCGCTCGGCAATCAGCTTGCCGATTGCCACTGCGGCGGCAGTGTCGGCACCGGTCTTGAGCGAACCTTTGAGGTCCTTCTCCAGCGTCGAGGCGGCAGCGATCGTGTGGCCCTTGGCGTCGTCGATGACCTGGACGTAAATGTTCTTCGACGTGCGGTGGACCGACAGACGCGGACGCTCGCCCGCGACCTTCTTGATCTGGCGGCGGACGCGCTGAGCGCGGCGTTGTGTGGATTCTTTCGAGCCCATGATATCAGTTCCTTGCCTTCAAAAAACGGGGGCAACCCTATGCGGTAGGACAAGCCTCCCGCGACCGCTCCCCGCGGCGTTGAAATTACTTCTTCTTGCCTTCCTTGCGGACGATCTTCTCGCCAGCGTAACGGACGCCCTTGCCCTTGTACGGCTCGGGACCGCGATATTCGCGGATCTCGGCAGCAACCTGGCCGACCTTCTGCTTGTCGATCCCGGTCACGGTGATTTCCGTCGGCTTCGGCACGGTGATCGTGATGTCCTGCGGCGTTTCGTAGACGACGTCATGGCTGAAGCCGAGCGCCAGCTGCAGGTTCTTGCCCTGCATGGCGGCGCGATAGCCGACCCCGGTGATCTCAAGCTTCTTTTCGAAACCGTCCTTGACGCCCTGCAGGATGTTGACGATCTGCGTGCGCGACATGCCCCATTTTGAGCGGGCGGTCTTGGTCTGGTCGCGTGGCTGGACAGCGATCTCGCTGCCTTCCATCTTGACCAGCACTTCGTCGTTCACCACGAACTTCAGCTCACCCTTGGGGCCCTTCGCCGTGACGGTCTGGCCGTCGACGGTCGCGGTCACGCCCTGCGGCAGCGAAACGGGTTTCTTTCCAATACGAGACATTTTGTTGTCCTCGTCACTTCTCTTGTTTCAGGTCAGCCAGATTAGAATATCTGGCAGAGGATTTCCCCGCCGACATTCTGTTCACGCGCTTCGTGGTCGGCCATCACGCCCTTCGGTGTCGAAAGGATGGCGATGCCGAGGCCGTTGGCGACGTGCGGGATCGACTTCGCCGAAACGTAAACGCGACGGCCCGGCTTCGAGACGCGGGCGATTTCACGCACGACTGGCGCACCGTCGAAATACTTCAGTTCGATCTCGATTTCGGACTTGCCGTTGTCGAAGTCGGTCTGGCTGTAGTCGCGGATATAGCCTTCCGCCTTCAGCACGTCGAGGACGCGGGTACGCAGGCGCGAGGCCGGCGTCGAAACGCTCGACTTCTTGCGGCCATAGGCGTTGCGGATGCGGGTCAGCATATCGCCGAGAGGATCGCTCAATGACATGTTATGTCCTCCTTACCAGCTCGACTTGACCAGGCCCGGGATCTGGCCGTTGTTGCCGAGATCACGAAGCGCGATGCGCGATACTTTGAGCTTGCGATAGTAGGCACGCGGGCGTCCGGTGACTTCGCAGCGGTTGCGGATGCGGATCTTGGCCGAGTTGCGCGGCAGTGCCGCAAGCTTCAGCTGAGCGCGGAAGCGCTCCTCCATCGGCTTGGACTGATCCATGATGATCGCCTTGAGGGCCTTACGCTTGGCAGCGTACTGGTCCACAAGCTTGCGGCGCCTGTTGTTCTTCTCGACTGAGCTGGTCTTTGCCATTTCAGATTTTTCCTTTTCTCGCTGCCGTTACTGGCGGAAGGGGAAGTTGAAGGCCTTGAGCAATGCCCTGGCTTCGTCGTCCGTCTTCGCAGTCGTACAAACGATGACGTCCATGCCCCAGATCTGATCAACCTTGTCGTAGTTGATCTCCGGGAACACGATGTGTTCCTTGATGCCCATGGCATAGTTGCCACGGCCATCGAAGCTCTTCGGATTGAGCCCGCGGAAGTCGCGGACGCGCGGCAGCGCGATGTTCACGAGACGGTCGAGGAACTCATACATGCGCTCCTTGCGCAGCGTGACCTTGGCGCCGATCGGCATCTTTTCGCGGACCTTGAAGCCGGCGATCGAATTGCGCGCATGGGTGACGACGGCCTTCTGGCCGGCGATCAGCGCAAGATCTTCCGCCGCGATCGAAGGCTTCTTCGAATCGCCGGTCGCTTCGCCCACGCCCATGTTCAGCACGATCTTGTCGATGCGCGGAACCTGCATCTCGTTCTCGTAGCCGAACTGCTCCTGCAGCGCCTTGCGGATGGTCTCGTTGTAGACCTGCTTGAGGCGCGGCGTGTTCTGGGCAGTCGCCTGCTTGGTTTGAGCCTTAGCCATTGATGACTTCTCCCGAGCGCTTGGCGACGCGCACCTTCTTGCCGTCCTTCTGGAAGATGAAACCGACGCGGGTCGGCTTGCCATCCTTGGGGTCGGCCAGCGCGATGTTCGACAGCTGGATCGGCGCTTCCTTGGTGATGATCCCGCCCTCTTGGGACTGGGACTGCTTCTGGTGACGACGGATCATGTTGACGCCGCGCACCAGCGCGGTGTCTTCCTTCGGCTGTACCGAGAGGACTTCGCCCGAACGGCCCTTGTCCTTGCCGGCCAGCACGACGACCTTGTCGCCTTTTCTAATCTTCTGCATTGGTCCGGCTCCTTACAGCACTTCAGGCGCGAGCGAGATGATCTTCATGTGGTTCTTGGCGCGGAGTTCGCGCGGAACCGGTCCGAAGATACGCGTGCCGATCGGCTCTTTCTTGTTGTCGACGAGAACGGCCGCGTTCTTGTCGAAACGGATCACGCTGCCGTCCGGGCGGCGGATGTCCTTGGCCGTGCGAACCACGACCGCCTTCATCACATCGCCCTTCTTGACGCGGCCGCGCGGGATGGCTTCCTTGATCGACACCACGATGATGTCGCCCACGGAAGCGTATTTCCGCTTCGAGCCGCCCAGCACCTTGATGCACATGACACGACGGGCGCCGGAATTATCCGCGACGTCGAGGTTTGTTTGCATCTGAATCATGACTGGCCGCCTTCTTCTCTTCTAACGGGACGGGCTCAAAGCCCCTCCCCGGTCTGTCCAAAATTCGTTGTTTACGCCTGGTCCGAAGACACGACGGTCCAGCGCTTGTCCTTGGAAATCGGCTTCGATTCCTGGATGAACACCTGATCGCCAACCTTGTGGGCGTTGTTCTCGTCGTGCGCCTTGTATTTCTTGGTCATGCGCACGGTCTTCTTCATCACGGGATGCGTGAAGCGCCGTTCGACCTTGACGACAACCGTCTTCTCGTTTTTGTCGCTGACGACGGTGCCCTGCAGAATGCGCTTTGGCATGGTTTTCGTCCTTAAGCCTTCTTAGCCGCGGACTTTTCCGCAGCGATGGTCTTGATACGCGCAATGTCCTTGCGGACCTGCCTCACGCGCGCGGTCTTCTCGAGCTGGCCGGTGGCCTTCTGGAAGCGCAGGTTGAACTGCTCCTTCTTCAGGCTGGCCAGGTCGTCGGTCAGCTGGTCCTGGGTCTTGGTCCGGATGTCTTCGGCTTTCATGATCAGCCCGTCCTTATTCTGCGATGCGCTGTACGAAGCGCGTCCTGACCGAGAGCTTGGCCGCGCCGAGACGCAGCGCCTCACGGGCGGTTTCCTCATTGACGCCGTCGATCTCGAACATGATGCGGCCGGGCTTGACGCGCGCCGCCCAGTAATCGACTGCGCCCTTGCCCTTGCCCATGCGGACTTCGGTCGGCTTCGACGTCACCGGCACGTCCGGGAAGATACGGATCCAGACGCGGCCGGCGCGCTTCATCTCGCGGGTGATCGCGCGGCGGGCCGCCTCGATCTCGCGCGCGGTGACGCGGTTCGGCTCAAGCGCCTTCAGCCCGAAACCGCCGAAATCCAGATTGGTGCCACCCTTGGCGGCACCATGGATACGGCCCTTGAACTGCTTGCGGAACTTTGTGCGCTTTGGCTGCAGCATCGTTCTAACTCCAAATTCTCAACTGTCTCAGGCGTTTTCGCGACGGCGACCGCGTTCGCGCTCACCACCACCGCCATGCGCATGATCGCCCTCGGTGGCGCGGCGCTCCGAAGCCATCGGGTCGTGCTCCAGGATTTCGCCCTTGAACACCCAGACCTTGACGCCGCAGATGCCGTAGGCGGTGTGTGCTTCGGCCGTGCCGTAGTCGACGTCCGCGCGCAGCGTATGCAGCGGCACGCGACCTTCGCGGTACCATTCCATGCGCGCGATCTCGGCGCCGCCAAGACGGCCGGCGCAGTTGATGCGAATGCCTTCGGCACCGAGGCGCATCGCAGACTGCACGGCGCGCTTCATGGCGCGGCGGAACGCGATGCGGCGCTCGAGCTGCTGGGCGATCGACTGGGCGACCAGCGTCGCGTCGATCTCGGGCTTACGCACTTCGACGATGTTCAAATGCGTCTCGGACTTCGTCATCTCCATCAGCTTCTTGCGAAGCTTCTCGATGTCGGCACCCTTCTTGCCGATGATCAGGCCCGGACGCGCCGCATGGATAGTGACGCGGCATTTCTTGTGCGGACGCTCGATCACGACCTTCGAAATCGCAGCCTGCTTGAGTTCCTTCGCAAGATACTTGCGGATCTTGATGTCCTCATGCAGCAGCTGGCCGTACTCGCCGGTGTTCGCGAACCAGCGCGAATCCCAGGTGCGGTTGATGCCGAGACGCAGACCTATCGGATTGACTTTCTGGCCCATTATGCGGCCTCCCCTTTTTCTTCGACTTCACGAACGACGATCGTGAGGTGCGAGAACGGCTTCTCGATACGGCTGGCGCGACCACGGCCACGGGCATGGAACCGCTTCATGACGATCGACTTGCCGACATAAGCTTCCGCCACGATCAGCGCATCGACGTCGAGGTCGTGGTTGTTTTCCGCGTTGGCGATCGCCGATTCCAGCGTCTTCTTGACCGTGCCGGAAATCCGCTTGGCCGAGAATTCGAGATCGGAAAGCGCTGTCGCGACCTTCTTGCCGCGGATCAGCGCGGCAACCAGGTTCAGCTTCTGCGGGCTGATACGGATCGTGCGCAACACGGCGCGCGCTTCGTTGTCAGCAAGCCTGCGCGGAGCTTTGGCCTTGCCCATGATTATTTCCTCTTCGCCTTCTTATCCGCGCCATGACCGTAATAGGTCCGGGTCGGAGCGAATTCACCGAACTTGTGGCCGACCATGTCCTCGTTCACCGAAACGGGAACGTGCTTCTGGCCGTTGTAGACACCGAAGGTGAAGCCGACGAACTGCGGCAGGATGGTAGAGCGACGGCTCCACATCTTGATCACCTCATTGCGACCACCTTCACGAACCTTGTCCACCTTCTTGAGAAGGTAGCCGTCGATGAAGGGGCCTTTCCAAATCGAACGAGTCACTTGGCGTTACCTCTTCTTAGCTCTTGCGCTGATGGCGCGAGCGCAGGATGAACTTGTCGGTCGCCTTATTGGACCGCGTCTTCTTGCCCTTGGTCGGCTTGCCCCAAGGCGAAACCGGATGCCGGCCACCGGAGGTACGGCCTTCGCCGCCGCCATGCGGATGGTCGACCGGGTTCATGGTCACGCCGCGGTTGTGCGGACGTTTTCCCCGCCACACCGTGCGGCCTGCCTTGCCGTCATTGATGTTACCGTGATCCGGGTTGGACACGGCGCCGACAGTGGCCATGCACGAGCCGTGGACGACACGCTGCTCGCCTGAGTTCAGGCGCAGGATCGCCATGCCCTGGTCACGGCCGACGAGCTGGGCATAACCGCCAGCCGAACGGGCAACCTGGGCGCCCTTGCCCGGCTTCAGCTCGATGTTGTGGACGATCGTGCCGACCGGCATCGAGGCCAGCGGCATCGCATTGCCCGGCTTCACGTCGACCGCTTCGCCGGCCACGATCTTGTCGCCGGCAGCAAGGCGCTGCGGAGCGATGATGTAGGACAGCTCGCCGTCGTCATACTTGATCAGCGCGATGAAGGCGCTGCGGTTCGGATCGTATTCGATACGCTCGACCGTGCCGACAACGTCGAACTTGCGGCGCTTGAAGTCGATGATGCGGTACGTACGCTTGTGACCGCCGCCGATGAAGCGGGCCGTGATGCGGCCGTAATTGTTGCGGCCGCCCGACTTGGTCAGGCCTTCGGTCAGGCCCTTGACGGGCTTGCCCTTGTAGAGGCCCGAGCGATCGACGATGACCAGCTGGCGGGTGCTGGGCGTTATCGGGTTGAATTTTTTCAGTGCCATGTTTGTTGTCCTCGCGGTCTTGCTCAGAGACCCGTCGCGACGTCGATCGACTGGCCGTCGGCCAGCGTCA
This sequence comes from Mesorhizobium sp. M1312, assembly GCF_040318115.1. Lineage (NCBI taxonomy): Bacteria > Pseudomonadati > Pseudomonadota > Alphaproteobacteria > Hyphomicrobiales > Phyllobacteriaceae > Mesorhizobium > Mesorhizobium sp. M1312. Next base: position 262,807 of record NZ_JAMYLQ010000004.1, read on the forward strand.
CGATCGCCTTCTTGACGTCGCTCTGGCGGCCGATCGTGCCGCGGAAGCGCTTGATCTTGCCCTTGCGGACAAGCGTGTTCACGGCCATCACCTTGACGCCGAACAGCGCTTCGACGGCAGCCTTGATTTCCGGCTTCGACGCCTTCTTGGCGACGTTGAAGACGACCTGGTTCTGCTCGGAAGCCATGGTCGACTTTTCGGTGATCGCCGGCGAGACGATCACGTCGTAGTGACGAAGGTCGGTCATTTGAAGCGCTCCTCGAGAGCCTCGACGGCGGCCTTCGAAAGGACCAGCGTGCCGCGGCGCAGAATGTCGTAGACGTTGATGCCCTGGATGGGCAGCACGTCGATGTTCGGGATGTTCGTCGCCGCCAGCTTGAAGTTCTTGTCGAGCTCGGCGCCGCCGATCAGCAGGGCGTTGGACAGGCCCAGCGTCGCGAAATTCGCGATCAGCGCCTTGGTCTTGGCCTCGGTCAGCATCAGCTCGTCGATGATGATGAGCGATGCGCTCTTGGCCTTGGCCGAGAGAGCATGCTTAAGGCCAAGCGCACGCACCTTCTTCGGCAAATCGTGCTCGTGGCTGCGGACGACCGGGCCGTGGGCCTTGCCACCGCCGCGGAACTGCGGAGCGCGTGCCGAATGGTGACGGGCGCGGCCCGTACCCTTCTGCTTGTACATCTTGGCGCCGGTGCGGGCGATCTCGGCGCGACCCTTGGTCTTGTGCGTGCCCTGCTGCTTCTTGGCAAGCTGCCAGCGCACGACGCGCTGCAGGATGTCTTCGCGCGGATCGAGGCCGAAAATCTCCTCGGAGAGCTTCACCTTGCCGGCGTCCTTGCCGCCAAGCGTTGTGATCTTGAGGTCCATTATTCCGCTCCCTCTGTGGCCAGGGCATCTACTGTGGCCGGGGCATCGTTCTTGGCGCCATCACTGGTTGCAATGACGCGGATTGCGGCAGGCTTCGGCGCATTGGCCGGCAGCGCAACCTTGGCGGCGTCGCGGACCAGGATCCAGGCGCCCTTCGAACCCGGAACCGCGCCGCGGATCAGGATCAGACCGCGATCGGCGTCGGTCGAGACGACCTCGACATTTTGCGTGGTGACGCGGGTGTCACCCATGTGGCCGGCCATATGCTTGCCCTTGAACACCTTGCCCGGGTCCTGGCGCTGGCCGGTCGAGCCGTGCGTACGGTGCGAGACCGAGTTGCCGTGGGTCGCGCGGCCACCGCCCATGTGGTGCCGCTTGATGACACCCTGGAAGCCCTTGCCGATCGTGGTTCCCGTCACATCGACCTTCTGGCCGACGACGAAATGCTCGACAGTGATCTCGGCGCCGACATCGATCATGTTGTCGGCGGAGACGCGGAATTCGGCAACTTTTGCCTTCGGCTCGACGGAAGCGGTCGCGAAATGGCCGCGCATCGCCTTCGACGTGTTCTTCACCTTGGCAAGGCCAACGCCGAGCTGGACGGCGGTATAGCCGTTCTTCTCCTGCGTGCGCTGCGCCACGACCTGGCAGTTCTCCATCTGGAGAACAGTGACGGGAACATGTTCCCCGGCATCGTTGTAGATGCGGGTCATTCCCACCTTCTTTGCAATCACACCTGAACGCATCGGTTCAATTCCTTTAGAGTTCCCTGTCGGGGCTGTCGCCCCTCCACGCCTCTTGTTCCTTCAGAGTTCCGGGTCGCCCCGCCCCTCTGGTTCCTTAGAGCTTGATCTCGACGTCGACACCGGCGGCAAGATCAAGCTTCATCAAAGCGTCGACCGTCTGCGGGGTCGGATCGACGATGTCGAGCAGACGCTTGTGCGTGCGCATCTCGAACTGCTCGCGGCTCTTCTTGTCGACGTGAGGCGACCGGTTGACCGTGAACTTTTCGATCCGCGTCGGCAGCGGAATGGGGCCGCGGACGTTGGCGCCGGTGCGCTTGGCCGTCGACACGATTTCCCGCGTCGAGGCGTCAAGCACCCGGTGATCAAACGCCTTCAGGCGGATGCGGATATTCTGTCCGTTCATGCGTCACTTCCTTGTTCTGGCGCGGCGCGGGCAGCGCCCGCGACAGATCGGTTTAAGTCCAAATTACTCTTTGATGGTGACGACGATGCCGGCACCGACGGTGCGGCCGCCTTCACGGATGGCGAAGCGCAGCTTCTCTTCCATGGC